>JAISFT010000201.1 GCA_031263435.1 Treponema sp.
AAATACTGTATTTTGAAAAAGGTTTGATATACTTATATGGAGGATTTTATGAGTTGTTGTTCAGCGGAATGTTGCTGCGGGGAAATCGATTTTACCAAAACCCCGGTCGCGGAGCTGTACGGTTCCAATTCGTTTTCCAACGCGATCATGCGGGAAAGGCTGCCGAAAGAGATCTACAAAGAGGTAGTGGCGGTTCAAAACGGTGAAAAAGAACTGACCCCGGAAGTTGCGGAAGTGGTCGCCGCGTCCATGCGGGATTGGGCAATTGCCAAGGGGGCTTCCCACTACACCCACCTGTTCCAGCCTCTCACGGGGCTTACCGCGGAAAAGCACGATTCCTTTATCTCCCCCACCGGGGACGGCAAGGTGATCATGGAATTTTCGGGCAGGGAGCTCATCAAGGGCGAGCCCGACGCGTCCAGCTTCCCCTCGGGGGGGCTCCGGGCGACCTTTGAGGCCCGGGGGTATACGGCCTGGGATCTGACGAGCCCCGCCTTCCTCAAAACCGATCCTACGGGGACTACCCTCTGTATACCGACGGCCTTTATCAGCTACTACGGCCAGGCTCTGGATAAAAAGGTTCCCCTCCTTAAATCCATCGACGCCCTCTCCAGGGAGGCCATGCGGATACTCAGGGCCCTGGGCAATACCGTTTCCAAACGGGTCTTTACGACCGTGGGGCCGGAACAGGAATACTTCCTGGTGGATAAATGCTTCTACGACAAACGCCCGGACCTGATGCTCACGGGCAGAACCGTGTTCGGCGCACTCCCGGCAAAAGGCCAGGAGATGGAGGATCATTACTTCGGCGCCATTAAAGAGCGGGTCGCCGCGTTTATGCGGGAGCTCAACTACGAGCTGTGGAAGGTGGGCATCCCCGCCAAGACCCAGCACAACGAGGTCGCCCCCAACGAGTTTGAGATAGCGCCGATTTATCTCAATTCCAGCGCCGCAGTTGACTCCAACCAGTTCCTCATGGAAACCCTCCGCAACGTGGCGCGCCGGCACGGCATGGAATGTCTGCTCCACGAGAAGCCCTTTGCCGGGGTCAACGGCAACGGCAAGCATAACAACTGGTCCATGGCTACCGACGACGGGGTTAATCTCTTTGAGCCCGGCGACGATCCTTCTTCCAACGCCCGGTTCCTTCTCTTTGCCGCCGCGGTGGTCGAAGCGGTAGACCGCTACGCCCTGCTGCTCCGTTCTTCCGTGGCCACCTCGGGAAACGAACACCGGCTGGGCGCAAACGAGGCCCCTCCGGCCATTGTCTCCATCTTCTTCGGCGGCCCGCTGACGGAAATTTTCGACAACATCGCCGAAGGCAAGGCGTCGGGAAAATTTGCCGGAGGCGGTAAAATGGAGTTGGGGGTTACGAGCCTCCCCAACCTGCCCAAGGATGTTTCGGACAGGAACCGGACCAGCCCCTTTGCCTTTACGGGAAACAAGTTTGAATTCCGCATGGTCGGCTCCTCCCAGTCCATCGCCACCCCCAACACCTACCTCAACGCGGCGGTAGCCCAGGTGCTTTCCGAGTTCGCGGAGAAGCTCGAAAAAGCCGGGAATGTCAACGAGACCGTCCAGGCCATCATCAAAGAATCTTATTCCAAACACCGGAAAGTGGTGTTCAATGGGAACGGCTATACCGACGAGTGGGTCCGGGAAGCCGAGCGCCGGGGCCTCCCCAACGTAAAGAGCGCCGTGGACGCCCTCACGGTCCTCACCAGGAGCGAAACCATCGCCCTCTTTGAGGCCCACAAAATCCTGACCAAAGAAGAAACGGAAAGCCGCTACCATATTTACCTGGAGAAGTATTCCAAGCAGGTCAATATCGAGGCGGGCGTTACCATCGATATGGCCCGCCGGCAGATTTTCCCCGCCGTCAGCGCCTATGCCGCGGAGCTTGCCAGGGACGCCGCCGCCCTCGCCGCGATTCACGCGGTCAGCGCCCCCCAGGAAAAACGGGCCAAAAAAATCGCTGAGCTTTCCCACGAGCTTTACGAAGAAACCGCCGCCCTGGAATCCTCCCTCACCGAGGCCCAGGGCATGGAAGACGCCTTTGCCCAGGCCAAGGCCTATTACGAGAAGGTCAAACCCGCCATGGACGCCGTCCGCTCCAAAGCCGACGCCCTGGAAAAGATCGTCGCCAAGGAGGCCTGGCCCTTCCCGGGTTACGAGGAACTGCTGTTTAAATTGTAGAAGGAATGGGCGGGCGGCGCGGCGTACCACCCGGTAACCTTGCGGGCTTTAGCGCAGGGCGATGGAGTTGGCAGCGCCGCCTGTCCCTTTCACAGGCAGGGTCTGCTTTGTGCCGTTGAGCCAGTAACAGGGCGTGGTGTTACCACGATAATCAGATTCACGGCCCGCGACATATACATCGGAACCGGATACGGCGATAGCCTTGGCTTCGCCGCGCAGCCCTTGGGTAACAGGCAGGGTCTGCTTTATACCGTTGCGCCAGTAACAGGGAGTGGAGTTAATGACGGTATATTCACGGCCCGCAACATACACATCGGAACCGGATATGGCGATAGCCCCGGCTTCGCCGCTTGCCCCTCTGGTAACAGGCAGGGTGTGCGGTTCGCCGTTGCGCCAGTAAAAGAGCGTCTTGTTACCGCCGGCCGCTTCGTAGCCCGCAATATACACATCCGCGCCGGATACGGCGATGGAGGCGGCATAGCCGCGCGCCCCTTTGGTAATGGGGAGGGTCTGCGGTTCGCCGTTGACCCAATAACAAGGCGTCCAGTTACTGCCGGCATATTCTTCGCCCGCGATATATACATCGGAACCGGATACGGCGATGGAGGAGACATAGCCGTGCGCCCCTTTAGTAACAGGGAGGGTCTGCGGCTCGCCGTTGCGCCAGTAACAGGGCATGTCATTACCATCGCGGTCATATTCCCGGCCCGCGATATACACACCGGAATCGGATACGGCAATAGAGATGGCAGCGCCGCCTGTCCCGCTCACAGGCAGGACCTGCTTTGTACCGTTGAGCCAGTAACAGGGCGTGTAGTTCCCGCCGGCATATTCGTAGCCCGCGATATACACATCCGAACCGGATACGGCGATGGCGCTGGTAATGGCATAGCCGCGTACCGCTTTAGTAACAGGGAGGAGGTACTGTTCGCCGTTGCGCCAGTAACAGGGCGCGGCGTTATCGTCGCCGGCATATTCGCAGCCCGCGATATACACTGCGGGGTCTCTACCGCCGCCCTCGGGGCTGCCCCAGGCCGTAATAACGAGGCAGGGCAGTATACTCAGTACAAAAAACACACTCCGCAAGGAATGACAAGGGATAAATCGGATAGGTAAAGCGGAAACCAGGTGTTTCACAGGGAACGCTCCTTTGAGGGCGGGTTTGGGCGGGTTCATTTTAAAAAGTATACCACAGCGGGGAAGACATTTTAAACCGGACAGCAGTGAGTGATACGGAGAACCACGGAGGAAAAACTCCGTGGTTCTCCGTGGTAAAATTAAAATTTGGCGCCAGGTATCTTTGCGCCCCCACTGGTTTCGGTGTATGCTTATATATAAAATGAACGTGGAAATTGTGTATAAAAATTGCGGTAAAACAGTATTTTCAGAAACGGATGGCACGATACCGGACCGCATTAAAAAAGGATTTGAAACCGATGAAATACTGTATATGGATATACCATACGGCGATGATGAGTCCCGTATGAGAATCGTATTCGGCAAAAAATGCTGCGACATAAGCATTAGCAGG
>JAISFT010000208.1 GCA_031263435.1 Treponema sp.
TATCGGCCACATAGGTTCCCATGTCGGGGTAGCGATCCAGGTGATCCTGCATGATGGCCGTGATGACTGCGCAGCGGGGTTTGAGCAGGGGCTCCCCGCGTCCCTCCCCCCCGTCTTTCAGGCGGCCCCGGAGTTCCCCCAACTGCCAACTGGCCAGTTCCAGGACCACATCGTCATCGGCCGTCAGTTGATCCAGGAAGCTGAGGGGGGACACGGTGATATTCCCCCCCCGCCATGCCTTACCCGGCAGAACCGCCCTGCCGGCACGGGCCGCCGAAGCGGGATTTCGGGCCCGTTCAAGGACCCAATGCAGGGCGGAGGCGGCGCTGGATTTACCCTTGGAGCCGGTAACGGCGATAAGCCGGGCGGGAGACCGGGCAAGAAAGAGGGAGATGTCGGTTTCTACCCGGCGGGCCGCCTGCAGGTAAGGGGAATCGGGCTTAACTCCGGGGTTTTTAATCACCAGGTCGGCCCTTTCAAAGTCCGCAGTTTCGTGTTTCCCCAGCACGTAGCGGATCTGCGCCGCAGCGCCGCAGCCTTTCAGCGCGGCTTCCAGCTTTTCAATCGAGCCGGCCAGGGCCTTTTCATCCTGTAGATCTGTGATGGTAAGCTCCGCCCCGTGGCGGCCCAGGTATGCGGCGCTTTCGAGTCCGCCCCCGTGGCGGCCCAGACCCATGATAAGGACCCGCCGGCCTGAAAAATCCCTCATCGTACCCTTCCTTTTCCGAAGCAGGTGGGGAACCCAGTAATTCTCAGTTTCAAACAAATGTCTCCTCAACCACAAAATCCCGTCAAATTATCCCTAATTTGACGGGTTTTCTCCCCATCTCTTCCTTGGATAATCAGTAATGCCCAGTTTTGGTGACAGGCGAAAGGACGCCCCTCCCTACAGTCTAAACTTGGCCTACCCCAACGTGTCGGCAGGGGCTATGCCCCGCCCCTGCTGGAACACGCTGTTCTGCGGGTCAAGTTTAGCCTATGGTCTGCGGCGTCCTTTCGCTTTTCGCCGGGTAAACTGAGAATTACTGTGGGGAACCCTTCCCCCACAGCCCCCAGTTCATAGTATAGTAACCCATGCCGCAAAACGAGGTAAACGCCCCGGTTCCCGTTGTGGATGATACCGGCCGTCCCGGAAACTTCGGCTGGTCCCGTTCCCCCTGCTTTGTCTACGATCCGGGTCTGCTCTGGGCCCCCCGCCGGCGGATCTCCGAGTCTGACCGTTATATCCTGTTCAGCTCTACCCACCTTCTGGTGATGGAGGTCCGGGACGATGGCTACCAGGGTTACATGGGCGTGTCGGTGATTTCCCTCAAAGACAAGAAACATTCCACCCATATCCACCTTCAGCCCCTTCCCCTGGGCGGTTTTTCCCTGCCCACCGACAGCACTCGGGGTTCCATAAAGCTGATCCGGGGCAAAAACCGGCTGGATTTCGCCGTTATGGAGGGGGGGGTGCGGATCATCCGGGCCGATTTCCCCTGGTTCGGCCACCACCGCAGCCTGCGGGGGGAACTCGTACTCTTTGAACCCGCCGTCCCGGAATCCCTGGTAACCAACATGCCCTGGCGTCGGGAAAAGAATTCCTTCCGCTGTTCCCGGCGTTCCCCCTGGTATACCGTGGAGGGGGTTGTGCAGTTTGGCAGTTCCGAGATGGTCTTTACCCGCGGAAATGCCTGGGGCATCTTTGACTGGAACCGGGGGGTGCGGCCCCGGTCGGATCTGCGCTTCTGGGCTGCAGGCTGCGGGATCACCGGATCGCAGCAGCTCAGTTTTAGCGTGGGCTATGGTTCCGAGGACGCCTCCCAGGGAACGGAGAACGCCTTTTTTGTGAATGGGAAGCTGCACAAGCTGGATCAGGTAACCTTTCATATCAGCCCCGCCGACCACCTGCTCCCCTGGCGCTTTACCAGCAACGACGGACGGCTGGAAATGACCTTTACCCCCAATCAGGAGCGGGTGGAGTGGACCGGACTGGTGTTTTATTCCATGACCCGCCGCCAGGTCTGCGGCCGTTTTTCCGGCAGAGTCATCCTGGATGACGGGTCGGAGGTAAAATTCCGGGAGATGACCGGCTTCGCAGAACGGCTTAAATCCAGTTTTTAAGTCCGGCCTTTGAGTGTTTTTTGAATTCGGGCTCTGAACTTCCCCGGCCTTTACCGGCCCTCTTGCAGTTCCCTTACCGCTTTTTTGGCCTCGTCAATCTCATCATAGGGGTGGGGCCCGTCGGCATAGATGATCGAATTTTCGTGGCCCTTCCCCAGGAGCAGAACCAGATCCCCCCGGTTTGCCAGGGCCAGGGCCTGGCGGATAGCGCCGGGTCGATCGGGAATAAGAAAGAGGTCCTGCCCCCACCGGAGATCGGGCCTGGCCTTCTTGCAGCCCGCGGCGATCTCTTCAAGGATGATCATGGAATCTTCACCCCGGGGATCTTCATCGCAGAGGACCAGAATGTCCGCGTAGGAAGCGGCAATTTGCCCCTGCAGGGGCCGCTTCTGGGTGTCCCGCTCCCCGGCGGAACCAAAGACACAGATAAGCCGTCCCCTGCCCGCAGGGCGGCCCCGCGGGTTTCCCGTATCGGCAGGGCCCCCCTGCGGGCCGGCCCGGTCCAGTCTTTCCCGCAGGGAGGGGAGGATAGTTTGGAAAGAGGAAGGAGTATGGGCATAGTCTACCAGCAGATCGATGCCCAGCGTGTTGGGGACCCTCGTCATTCGGCCCTTTAGGGGCAGCAGCTTCGCCGCCAGGGGGGCAAGGTCCCCGGCGGGGATGTCGAGCAGTTCCGATACCACCAGCATGGCGGCCAGAACATTCCCCGCGTTAAAGGCCCCCGGCAGCCGGTCCCGGACATCAATGATCTCCCCGGTCCGGGCTACCAGCACATTGTACCAGTTCCCCCCGGAGTCCGATTTGATGCTGCCCAGACTCAGGTCCGCGGCAAGGCCCCGGGTGCTGAACTTCAGAATTCCCGCGCCCCCGGCCGCGGCGACAAAATGAGGACCGCTGGGATCATCGGCGTTTATTACCCCAAAGGGGGCAAGAACCCCCTGCTGCCGGAGGGCCCGGAACAGATTTGCCTTGTCGTCCCGGTACTGTTCCCAGGTACCGTGAAATTCAAGATGTTCGTGGGTTACGTTCGTCATCACGGCAGCGGAAAATTCAACATCCCCCAGACGGTTTGTTTTTGGGGAAAGACCGTGGGAGCTCGCCTCTATCACCGCGTATTCCGCTCCCCCCTCCGCCATCTCCCACAGGAGCCGCTGGACCTCCACAGCCTCAGGAGTAGTCTGATGCTCCTTGTTTGCCTCCGCCTTTCCCCCCAGACTGGAAAGGACCGTCGAAAAAAACCCCGCCCTTTTCCCTATAAGCCTGAGGAACTGCCAGATCAGGTAAACAGTAGTACTTTTGCCCTCCGTGCCGGTTACCCCAATGCAGATCATCCGCTGGGAAGGGCAGCCGTAAAACGAGGCGGCGACAGGAGACATGGCAAAACGGGAATCCCGTACCCGCAGGTACAGCGCCCCGGAATCCGGTTTAACAGCCGGATCTTCGTAAACAACCGCCGCCGCGCCCCGTTCAACAGCCTGCCCGATGTACCGGTGCCCATCGGTATGAAGCCCCCTCAGGGCAAAGTAGAGATTCCCAGCCCTTACCTTGCGGGAGTCGTATTCCAGACCGGTAATTACCGGATCCCCGGAACCGGATTTCCCGGTACAACCGGCCTTTTGCGCCACAGCGGCGTTGAAGAAAGCGGACAGCCGACACTCCATACGGTATCTTATCCCCTTTCCCCCGGGCGGTAAAGGCCGAAAAAGTGTCAGGCGCCTTTTTTGTTTTGGAAGGGGGGGCCCGCTACCACGGCCAATCCGCCCGTAGCCGGGGTTCGGGGCCTGCCCCAAACCCCGAAGACCAAAAACCCGCTGGGTTTTTGGTTCCTTGGCCCCCCCTCCGGCTCCATAAAAACCCTGCTTTAGCAGCTATGGAGTTTTATGGTAAACTGCCGGAGCGGTTTACCATAAAACTCCGAAAATAAAAAACCGCAGGTTTTTTATTCCGCCTACCCCCCGGATGTCGGGATAAACCCATAAAAATTTTTCACCACAGAATTTTGAGACTTTCCCAGAATTTCAATTTTTGGGGAAGTCTCTTTTACCGCATTAATTCACCACTTCCAAAAGCCCCGCTGCGGCAAGCAACTCATCGGAAACTCCCAACTCCCTGAGTTTCCGGGCGGCCCGGATGGTCCGTTCTTTTTCCCGAAAGGCCTCTTCTTTTTCCCGGGCGGC
>JAISFT010000222.1 GCA_031263435.1 Treponema sp.
AGCGTTTTGCTCCTCATCCTTGCGGCCGCCGCCATTTACGGTGTTGTGTATGCGGTAAAGAAATTCTCCCGGCCCCGGGGGACCAGTAATCCCTACCTGCGGGTCCTGGCCACTACCCAGTTGGGGCCCAACCGTTTTGTCCATGTCGTTGCCCTGGGGACCCGGGGCTGGCTTGTGGGCTCCGGAGAGGGGGGAATTTCCCATATCGCCGATATTACGGAGCAGGAAGCCCTGGATACCCTGTTTCTGGAAGAATCCCGCAGCCTAGCCCGTGGTCCCGGCCGGCCGGGGGATTTCCGCTCCCTGCTGCGCCGCCTGGGCCGTATGAATTCCGGCACGCCGGCGGAACCTGCCGGCCCGGAGTCTTTGTCCGGTGAAACCCCCGCGCCGGGCGAGGGCGAGGCCCTGGCGGAGAATATCCGCCGCCGCCGCGACCGGCTCAGGGGGCTGTGATGCAATCCCCCGGCAGTTTGTTGCGCTTCGCGCATAAAATCTCCAAAAATCGCCTGACAGGCGATTTTTTACCTTGCAAACTGCAAAAACAGCCCATGTATCGTGGTTTTTGCAGCACAAAGTGGTGCAAAAACCTACAAGTGCAACAGGCTGCTGGCCGTTTGTGGCTCATCGTTTTGGTTCTCCTGCTGCCGGGACTGGCCCCGGCGGGGGCCCAGGAGACCCAGTCGCCTTTTCCGGATCTTTCCACCCAGGGGACCATGTCAATCCCCGCCCCGCCTGCGACGCCGGTGATTCCCTTTATCGATCTTTCGGTACGGAACCCCGAGACCGGGCAGGAGGTGGCCTTTTCTTTACAGCTTCTGCTCCTCTTGACGGTCCTCTCGCTGGCCCCCAGCATCATCATTTTGATGACCAGCTTCCTCAGAATCTCCATCGTGCTGGACTTTATCAAACGGGCCCTTTCCCTCCAGCAGGTGCCCCCCAACCAGGTGCTTTTGGGGATCTCCCTGTTCATGACCATCTTTATCATGTGGACCCCCTTCCAGACCATCTACACTAACTCCATCAGGCCCCTGTCCCAGGGGGAAATTTCTGCCGCGGAGGCCTACCGGGAGGCGGAGGCTCCCCTGCGGCTGTTCATGTACCGCCAGATGGCCGGCCGGCCGGAGAATATCCGGCTTTTTATGGCCATGCGGGGCCTGGACCGGCCGGAGACCCTGGCCGATGTGCCGACCTATGTGCTGATACCGGCCTTTATCCTGAATGAACTGACCGTAGCCTTTAAGATAGGGATACTGCTCTTCATTCCGTTTATCATCATCGACATGGTAGTGGCCAGCGCCCTGATGTCTATGGGGATGATCATGCTCCCCCCGGTGATGATATCCATGCCCTTTAAGCTTATCCTCTTCATCCTGGTGGATGGATGGGGGCTTTTGACGGATCAACTGATCCGTTCCTTTGCGGTGTAGGAGCCGGGGATGAGTATTGGGGATGTTACCGCCCTGCTGCGGGGCGGGGTTCTGGAGGTGCTGTTCCTGGCGGCGCCCATGCTGCTCTCCGCCCTGGTGGTGGGGCTTGTGGTGGCCATCATCCAGGCAACCACATCAATACAGGAGCAGACCCTTACCTTTGTGCCCAAGATTCTTGCCATCCTCCTGGTGCTGATGTTCCTGGGGAGCTGGATGTTTTCCCACCTGCGGGATTACACGGTCCAGTTGTTCAGGATGATTCCCAATATGGCGGGTTAACGATGATCACCGAAGATCTGTTGAACGAGCTGCTCCGCTGGACCCCCGCCTTTCTCCTGATTGCGGTTCGGGCCCTGGCAATCGTCGAGACCGCTCCGCTTCTCTCCTCCGATGCCATTCCCCAGGTGGCAAAGATCGCCCTGGCGGCCCTGGCGGCCTTTGCCGTCCTGCCCCAGGCGGAGACGTACCCCCTGTTGAATGTCGATTCGGCGATCCTTAACCCCCAGGGCCTGTACTTCTTCTTCCTCCTTATCGGGGAGGCGGTTATCGGGGTGATCACCGGTTTTTTTATTACGATTATTTTTTCCGCCTTCTCTACGGCCGGTCAGTTCTTCTCCCTGCAGATGGGCTTTGGGGCCTCTGAGACCTTTGACCCCCTTTCGCAGATCGAAAATCCCCTGATGGGCCAGTACCTGAACCTGATAGCCATGCTGGTTTTTCTGATGACCGGGGGTTTTACGGAACTCTTCCTGGGCGGTTTTTGGCGTTCCGTCCAGTCCATCAGCGTCGCCTCCCTGGCTTCCGGCCGCGAACAGACGCTGGGCATGCTCCTGGCGGGCCTTTCCCGGCTTTTTTTGGATGCCATCATCATCTCCATGCCCATCCTGGGGACCCTGTTTCTTACATCGTTGACGACGGGGCTTATTTCCAAGGCCGCCCCCCAGATCAACATCCTCTCCGAGGGGTTCCCCATCTCCATCACCGTGGCCTTCCTCCTCATCTTTACCTCCCTGCCCTACATGATGGAGGCCTTCAGCCGGGTCATTGACGGGGGTTTCAGCAGTTTTCGGGATCTGCTGGTCCAGGTGGGGTCGCCTGTTTCCGGCGCGGGGGGCCGCCCATGACGGCCGCGGGTAACCGGGAATCCCTCCGGCGGGACAACCTTGCCGCAGCCCTGAACATCGACCTCCAGTGGTTTGCCGCGGAGGACGAGGGCCGGACCGAACCTGCTTCGGAAACAAAGATCCAGCGGGCCCGGGAGGAAGAAGGCCGGGTTGCCAAGAGTCAGGAACTTATCGGCGCCCTGGTCCTGCTGTTTCCCGCGGTACTCCTGATTTTTCTGGGGCCCTCCATGCTCAGGACCTGTGTCGAGATGCTGCGTTTCTTCTTTACCCGCGCCACAGAACTGGACTCCGTGGAGGATCGCCTGGTGGCGGGGCTTTTCTTCCGGTACTTTGTCCGCCTTACCCTGCCCCTGGTCATTACGGGGATGCTGGCGGGGATTCTGTCCAACATGGTCCAGACGGGGTTCATCTTCACCACCAAGCCCATAACCCCGGATTTTTCCCGGGTCCTCCCCCGTTTCGGCCAGTATTTTCAGCGGACCCTCTTTTCCGTGGAGGGCCTGTACAACTTCTGGAAATCCATTTTCAAGATGGCAATCATCGGCGTTGTAGCTTATCTCCTGATCCGCGGGGAAATAGAAAAACTTATCAACCTGGAAACCGCAAGTTTGTGGACGGGGATCAGCACCGTGGCTTCTCTGGCGATCCGGCTCTTGATCATCAGCGCCCTGCTGCTCCTCGTTCTTTCCATACCGGACGATATGTTCCAGCGCTGGCGGCATCTGGAATCCCTGCGGATGAGCAAGGAAGAGGTCAAGGAAGAACGGAAACTCTACGAGGGGGACCCCTACGTCCGTTCCCGGATCCGGGCCCGGATGCGGCAGATGATGACCCGGAACATGGCGGTCAACGTTTCCAAGGCCGATGTGGTGATCACCAACCCGACCCACTACGCGGTAGCCCTGGAGTACAACCGGAAGATCATGCGGGCCCCCCAGATTACCGCCAAGGGGGAAGACGAGACGGCCCTGTTGATCCGCCGCATCGCCCGGGACAACGAGGTGCCGGTGGTGGAAAACCGCCCCCTGGCCCGGGCCCTCTACGCGGAGACCGAGGTGGGGGACTTTGTCCCCGAAGCGTACTTTACGGTTGTGGCGGCCATCCTGAGCAAGATCATGGGCATCAACGAAGAACGGCGCCGCAGGGAGGCCCTGGGGGCATGATGGAGGTAATACGATATGGCTGATTCGGTCAGAGCGCCCGGCGGCGTTGTTACGGGACGGAATCCTTTCGGCAGTATTCAGGATATGCTTATCCCCCTGGGCGTCATCACCATTGTGATGATGATCGTGATTCCCTTACCCACGGTGTTGTTGGATGCCCTCATGGCCTTTAACCTGATTCTCTCCCTCCTTATTCTTCTCAT
>JAISFT010000221.1 GCA_031263435.1 Treponema sp.
TGACGGGGAGTTCCACTAAAAAGGAGTTCCCATGAAGGAGTCCCCATGATTGTTCTGGAACGGGTACGGCTGGTCAACTGGCACAATTTTGAAGACACGGTGATTGATATTGGGAACCGCTGCCTTTTGGCGGGGGATAACGGGTCCGGGAAATCCACTATTATTGATGCTATTCAATACGCCATGGCCGCGGATCTGCGGAAGGCCAAATTCAACGCCGCAGCGGGGGACCGCAAGGGGGGCAGGGACCTTGCCGGTTATGTGCGCTGCAAGCTGGGGGCCGACGACACCGAGTACTACCGGGGAGACACGGTAGCCCATGTGATGCTGGAATTTTCCCTTGGCTCCGGCGCGGAAAGCCCCGCGGGTTCAGGGAGCCCCGCCGGCGCCACCGCCGGCGCCATTGCTGCCCCGGCCGGAAACTCTGCCGGGGTCCGCGGCGCCGGTTCCGGCGGCTTTACCGCTGCGGTCTGTGTCGAAGCCTATACTGACGGCAAGGTTACGGAGCATTTCTGGATAGGGGACCAGGTTCCCGTTGCCGCAGTTCCGGTACGAAGCGCGGAAGGGGTCCCCCTGGTGTACCGCCAGTTCCGGGATCATTTGGCCGGGGGAATCGTGTTCTACGATTCCAAGAAGCTCTACCTGCGGGACTTTACGACCAGGCTGGGGGTCTGGCGGCGCTATGCGGAGTACAATCCCTATCTGGAAGCCTTTACCCGGTCGGTAAGCTTTACCCCCCTGGTATCGGTGGATCGTTTTGTCTGCGATTACATCCTGGAAGACCGGCCGGTGGAAATTACCACGATGAAGGACAACCTGGAAAGCTACAAAGAGGCGGACCGCCAGGCCCGGGGCGCGGAACAGCGGATAAACGCCCTGCGAAAGATAAGCGGCCGGGCTTCGGAATGGCAAAACTGCCGGGACCTTATCGTAAAGCAGGAGTACCTTAAGCTCAGAATAGAGCGGGACCAGGAGGAGCAGCGGCGGCAGGACCGGACCCGCCGCCTGGCCGAGGCTGAGGAACGGATTAACTTTCTGAAACGGGAGATAGAAGACCGGGAACGGCAGCGTTTTGAGTGGGAGCAGGAACAGCGGGAGACCGATGCCGGCCTTGCGGCCAACGAGACCCATATCCTCTACCAGCGGATCGAGGAGCGTATCGAGCGGCTTCAAAAGGACCTGGAGGAGGAAGAACCCAGGGCCGCCCGGTATCACCTGCTCCGTTCCCAGTGTGAAAAGCTCCTGGGCCGGCCCCTGGGGGACAAGCCCCAGGAGGATATCCGGCTGGTGGAAGACGAGGAGCAGAAAAACCGGGCGGAAAAAGAAGAAGGGCGGCGGCTGAAGGCCGAACTTACGCTGGCCCTGAGGGAGATCCAGGCGGAGTTGGCGGACCTGGAAAAGGGGATTCCCCACTATCCCGCCCCCTATACGGCCCTGCAGGGGGCCCTGGAAAAGGCAGGCATCTCCGCCTGGTTCCTCGCGGACGTGGCCGAAATTGATGATCCTGTCTGGGCGGATGCGGTGGAAGGCTGGCTCAACACCCGCCGCTTCGCCCTCCTGGTGGACCCCGCCGAATTTCAGCGGGCCCTGGAAATTTACAACGCGCTGCCCCGGAACATCGCCGGGGCCCTGCTCCCCAATTTAGAGAAGATGCGTCCCCGGTCCGGGGAGGCCGAGCGGCAGAAGGGGAGCCTGGCGGAGCTGGTAAGCGCCGGTTCCCCCTACGCCCGGATCTACCTGGATTATGTGCTGGGAGAAGTGATCCGCGCGGGCATTGAAGACCTTAAGCGCTACAGTTTTGCCGTTACCAAAGAATGTATGACCTACGGGAACCACACCGCCTCCCGGATCAGGGAAGATGTGTACCAGCGGCATTATCTGGGGCAGGCTGCCCGGAAGAAACGGCGGGAATTCCTCCTGACCGAATTGGAACGGCTGCGGCAGGAACGGGACGACGCGGAGCAGCGGGAAAAACAGGCGGAGCTCCGGGAAGAGATTTTCCACCGCGCCGGGCGGACCCTGATAGAACTACAGTTTCTCCTTCCTGCGGTGGGGGCCTGCGAAAAGCTTATCTCCGATCTGGCCCGTTCCCGGGAGGAACTGGCCGCGGTGGATACCCGGAGTTTCCGGGAACTTCAGGAAAAGCGGGACGCCCTGGCCGCGGAGATTAAAAAGCTGGAAGGGGAGATCAACCGCCACCATGAAAACCTGGGGGGTCTTATCCGCAGCGATGCCGCGTACCGGGAAGAACTGATAAGCTTGGAAGCGTCCTTAAAGGAAAAAGAAGGGGCCATCCGTTCCTTTGGCGAGGCCCATCCCCTGGAAATCGGCGAATGTGAAAGCTACGCGGAAAAACAGATCGAAAAAAAGAGCATACAGGATCTGTCCAATTCCTATGAGTCCACCCTGAAAGGCTACCGGACCAAGGTGGAGAATCTTAAACGGGAGTACCAAACCCTGGTCCAGGCCTATGACAGGGAATTTAACGCCCTTCTCTCTTTGGAGCCCGCGGAACATGACGAGGCGGAGCGGATTCTTAAACGGCTTGAGACTTCGGAA
>JAISFT010000272.1 GCA_031263435.1 Treponema sp.
AACCCCAGGCTTGAAAACAGCCTCCGGGTTTTCCGGACCAACCGGGTAACGGAACTTCACAACGCCTTTGCCGAATTATACAACCGGGGCCGTTATGATGAGGCCCGGTCCTTTATCCGGAGGGCGCTGGAGGAATTTCCCGGCAACCGCCAGCTTACCACGGACCAGCGTATGGCGGAACAGGCCCGGTAGGGTAGAGACTCGTACCTTTTGGGATACTTCCTAACATGAAAGGTTATCGAGACCACCGGATTTCACCACAAAATAGGGGGCCGGGTAATCGGGGTGATAGATACCGGGATAAATAACGGCCCGGCCTTCGGCGTCAATGGCGGAAAGATACACAATCACGTCATAACCCTGGGTAAAGTAGCCGCCGGGAATAAGAGCCCGGTACTCTCCGCCGCGGCGGTCCATGGGAACATGGCGGTATTCCCCTTCGGTATGATCCGTATGGCGGTAATTGAGGAGTACCTGCCGGGGAGCTTCGTCCCCCTCCGCCCTGGCGGTAATCTCCAAGTCCCGGCCGGTATCCCAAATTTCCGGCACCTGCGCGCTCAAACGCAGCGGGCTTGAAACCGCGAGGTGGTAATAATCGCCGGAAGCTTTTTCCCGGAGTATTTCAGGTTTCTCCCCCGCCTCTTCCAGCAGGGCCTCCAGATCCCGAAGATCCGGGTCAATCTCTTTTTCCAGGCGTTCCTGCCAGCTTTTATGCCGCGCCATGCCGGTCCCCGCGTTGAACTGCAAATCATGATGGTAATAGCGGCTGCCCAGGCCGGAAAGCTCCGCCCAAATACGGCGGGCCTGTAGCATGGCTCCGTGGGCGGCAATCAAGCGGTCCGTTCCGGATAATTTTTGGTAAAGGTACAGATAATAGGCCGCCGCGGATTTCCAGGCATGAAAATCCGCAATCAGGGCGATCATGGTAAAATCTACCCATAGGGCCAGTTCTTCCCCCCGGGAATTCTGGGAACAGGCAGCCTGATCCAGACGGGAACGGATCTCTAAAGCCAAATCGTGCAGCCGGTCCCGAAGCAGGAGGGGAGAATACTTTGCCTTGGGGGTCTTTGCCAGGTGATCCTCAACATAAGCGGCGATACTGTAAAAAAGTTCTTCGTCGCCGGGCAGGGCGGTGGCATAATTCACCTCACCATAGCGGTTGTCATAATTGTTTTTGGTAAAGAGGGCGGCCCCGGGATAAAGCTCGGGCCAGTAGTGCAGGGAGGGATGTACCGGGAAGTGGATGGTGGTGATAAGGGGCATAACCTTTCCCGCGCTTTCGTAAGCCGCGAGCAGGGCCGGCCCCCTGGTTCCAAAACGCGCGGTAAATTCCCGCAGTACCACATCACGGCAGGTATGGGCGGAATACCCATAGCGGCCGAATACCAGATAAAAGGCCCAATACCGTTCATCTTCCCAACGGTAATTTATCAACGCGGGGTCCCGGTGGATCTTCCAGGGTGCACCGGCATAGTCCTCCATACCGCCCTTGAGGGAAAGGGGGGAATTAATTTCAAACCCGGCCCCTCCGCCCATATCCATGCTTTTTGAAAACCTGCTGCAATAATCCGGATCGGCCCACAAAAACAGGTTGATACTGCCGTAATTCCACAGGCGGTAGATCATGTCATACCAGCGGGGCTTTTTCAGCAAATTCCCATAACTGTAACGTCTGCTGGAATTCATATTCTCAAGATGGCGGCTTTCCTCGGCCCGCAATTTACTGATATGGTAGGGTAGGGCCGCGTGTTCACACCAGTATTTTGTCGGGATGGAAACGTCCAATCCGCTCGCCAGCCCGTGGGCGACCATAAGGTCGGTAACTCCCTTTGCCCGCAGATCCAGTTTGACTGGCCGGCCCACCTCGGCGATGGCATCAATTATGGCGTTCCAGAAAGATTCATGGGTATTGGTCCCCCCGCTAGCAGAGCCGGTGATCCCCGCCTCCATGTTCACCCGGAACTGTACCGCCCCAATGCCGGGGCAGGCCTCAAGGATGGCCCGGATTCCCCCGGCGCAATAGCGGGTAAAACCGGCGTCATCCCCGGGAATGTTTTCCGTGAGTAATTCCTGATTATCCGTCCAGGGTCTCTGCTGCCAGGAAGCAAAGGAAAAGAGGATGCCCCACTCTTCGCATTTGCGGGCGATTCCCCGCAGGGTTTCCAGATTTTGATTTCTTTTTTCCGGGGTCAGCCCCTTAACGCGGATCGACTCAAAGCCCGGAACCTCCACAAAAAAGGGATAGGGAGGCGTCAGATAGGACGTATCAAACCCCGTTATCAGGGTAAAACGGTTAAACCTGTTCCGGGCAAGTTTTTTTAAAAAGGAATCCCAAAATTCGGCGGAACAGAACCATTCCTCATCAAGATGATTCATGATATAACGGTCAACCCCGCGCACACGGTTTCCGGGGGCTTCCTCCGTATGGAGGGGGCTCCGCAGCGCCTCAATCCCGCCGCAGCGGATACGATCCGCCAGCTCATAGATCCCGTACATAAGCCCCGCCGCGTCGCCGCCTGAAACCAGAAGCGCCTCCTGCCCATTACCGATTTTACAGCTATGAATGGCGATAGTTTCGGCGGCGGTGGGAAGCGAAAGGCCGTTTTCGGCGGCAACACGATTCACCAGGGATTCCCCCGCCTGGCCCGCAATCAGCGGAAGCGTGTCCGCGTCCGGCTTATCCCAAAAGCGCCGAACCAGCAGGTTTATTCCCCGGGCTTTAAGCTGTTCTTCAAGTTCCCCCAGGGCGTTTTGTACCGGTTTCCCCAGGGAACCACGGGTTACGCATAAAAGATTTTTCACGATTCTACTCCTTTAAACACCAGGGCCTGTTCACGCTTGAATTAGAGTACCTGAAAAATAAGGCCTATGACACAATCTTTAAGATAGATTCCAACATGGTCAACCCCATGGGGATGCCTTCCAGGGCAACGTCATTTAACTCTGGTATAAAGGCTTGTTGATCCTCCACGAATGTTTCCCCGCCGGGGCACTTTGGTTGGGTCAACCGAGTTTTATACCGGAAGGACCGCGGTTGTCCTGGCGGGGAAGGGGAAAGAGCCTTTGGGACAGGAACACCGAAGTAAAGGCTTTTTCTTCATAGGGTATAAGCGTCCCGCATAGCCGCAAAATGCCGCCCCCCGGCTATGGATTCCGGAACGATGCCGCACAAAGGTCCGGGCCGCGCCATGTTACCCATCCCCAAGGAACAGGGCAATTCACCACCGGCGGGATACGCTGGGATACTCCCCGGGAAAATCCGGCACGGGAGAACCGGCGGAGCCGGGCGGGAGCGGGAATTGCCCCTGCCCGCGTCTCTGGAATTCCCTGCCGGAGGAGACAAGAACCGCGGCCCGCAGGGCTGCGGGTTCGCGGGCTCCGTAGGCAGACTCTACAGGCAGCGGGCAGGGGCAATTTCCGCTCCCGACCAGCCCCAGCCGCCTTTTTCCCATACCGGCATTAGCCAATAAAGCTATCCCGGCGTATCCCGTAAAGCCGGCCCATTGCCCTGTTCCGCCTCTCCCCCTTGACTATTTTTCATCTTTTTATTAATATAATTACACCTTAGGGGGCGTAGCGAAGCTGGTTTATCGCGCTGGCCTGTCAAGCCGGAGATCGCGGGTTCAAGCCCCGTCGCTCCCGTTAGGCCGCCGGGTTATTACCGACGGCCTGATATATCCCCTGGTCATAGGATCAGGGGATAAATTTTACTTTAACCACGGGTTAAATCCAATAACCTCTTCGTGTGAAGGGGTATCCGGGCAGTAGCGCAGTTGGTAGCGCGCTTGGTTCGGGACCAAGAGGTCCCCGGTTCAAATCCGGGTTGCCCGATTGTAATTCGCCGCTATATTATGAAAAGACACCTTCTATTTCCCCTGCTTGTGATCACGGCGCTTCTGTTTTCGGGGTGCGTCCCGGACTCCGGGCCCGCCGGTGGTCCAATACACCCCCTTGGCGTCTGGTGGTGGGACAGCCCGTTGATTCGGGATTCCCGGTATCTCGATTTCGCGGCGCGAAATCATGTGGACGAAATTTACCTGGGCCGGGCAGACGGGGACATCACGGATTTTGGCCCCGAAATCGAGGAGTTTGTTGAAAGGGCGGGAAAACAGGGCATAAAGGTCTATCTTTTGCTGGGGTTCGGCCACATTTCTTATGAAGAACCCCGTCTGCGGGACGCGCTGGGTTTGTATAAAGATTATCAGGCCAGGGTTTCGGAGGGCCGGCGTTTTGCCGG
>JAISFT010000239.1 GCA_031263435.1 Treponema sp.
TTCCGACAGGGCATAGAGGGACAGATCCGCGCCGGGGTTTTCCTGTATGTAGGACAGAATACGTTTTGAAAGGGCGCCGGAATTCCCGTGTTCCTGTTGTGCAATCCTGATGAGGCGGCAGGCCAGGACGGTGAACTGATCCAGACGCGAAGCCCCGCTGCCGTTTAAGCCGCCGGATAAAAAAAGGCGCAGGCCCGAATCGTCCTTTGCCCGTCCGCTTAGACCCCGCCCGGTAATGTAGGAAAGCAGGGCGCCGTTGAGGAGCGTGTTGAATTCTGCCAGCTCCATCCCCTCTGGACCGGCAGTCCCCAGGGAACGGGAAAGCTCCGCGCTAAGGCGGCGCAGCTTTTCTTCGTCCTCCACATCCAGGGCAAAGGCGATTTTTCGGATACCCTCTTTATAGCAGACGGTGGACCGGACACTGTCCCTGTCCGGGGCCGCCTCCAGAAAATAGTCCATTTCCGCCAGGGCGATGCGGGGTTCCAGCCGGTTCATGACCACAAATTTAAGCTCCGCAAATTCCCCCGCAATATCCGGCCATGCCGCGGGCTTTGGGTTAAGCACAAAGGAAATATTTTCGTGCAGAACATTGGAACAGAAACGCTGAACATACTCGGCCATGTCCCTGATCATCGCCCGGGCGTGCGTCTGTTCCGCGGGAACCGCGGAGCGGTACTGCAGAACCCAGGTAATAATATTCGTGCCGGTCCAGGCAAGTTCCGTATACAGCCCGTTCAGAATCTTTTTGCGGACCGCCAGATCCACGGAATGAATCGTCTCCGCGGAGGCCGGCGAATCCGTCCGGGCGGCCAGAAGCATGACCGGGGCCCCCGCGTCAAGGGAAATCTCCAAACGCCTAAAATCGCCTGAAAGATCAGCGCCCGCCGGCGTATTACTGGCCGGTGTATCACCGGCAAGCACGGAACCCAGAAAATTCCGGCGTACCAGGGGCAGGTAGCGGTCCACCTGTTCCCGTGCCCTTTCCACAATGGCCGTGTCCAGGGATTCTTTTTCGATTGTTTTGATGGAATTGGCTACCGCCTCGATCAGCGGTTCATACCCCTCGGTTTTCAGAACATACCGGGCCGCATGGTAGTTCACCGCATGGGCGGCGTATTCAAATTCCTGGTGGCCGGTTAAAAAAATAACCTCGCAGCCGGGCCAGGATGCACGAATATCCGTAAGCAGTTCAAGACCGGTTTTTCCGGGCATTTGAATATCGGTGATCACGATATCGCAGGCCATTTTTTCAAGCCGTTTCAGTGCCTCCGCCGCGGAATAAGCCCGGTA
The DNA here is from genome assembly GCA_031263435.1 of Treponema sp. The sequence continues at coordinate 1,291 of JAISFT010000239.1, forward strand.
AACATCAAGCTCAAAACGGGTAAGGGATTCCAGCATGTGGGCCACGCTGTCGGTTATAATGTCTTCATCGTCAACCACCAGGATGCGATACATGCTCCGTCCCCATAGGTAAAAGTAATTCCTGGATCGCTCCCCCCAAATCTTCCGAGCGGATCATCAGACCGTAGGGCGGACCAAATTTCAGACGCAGTTTTTTGTGGATAGTGATCAGCCCGGAAAAATCCGCCTCCTCCCCCGGTCCAGGATTTTCCGCCGCCGCCAGTTTTTTCAGAATATCCTCCAGCTCTTCCCGCCGGATACCCCTGCCATTATCCGTAACCCGGACAAGAAGACCCCCATCACCCGGTAAAAATTCCGTTTTCAGGAAACCGCCGGAGGGAACATCCTTTAAGCCGTGGCTGAAGGCATTCTCCAGAAGGGGCTGCAGTATCAGGCGGGGCACCCGTAGGGCCGCGCAGGACTCCGGCAGTTCGCCGAATTCAACCTCGATGCGCCGCTTAAAGCGGAGCAGTTGTATCTGGGCGTAACGCTGGGCATGGGATTTTTCGTCCCCCAGCAGAACATCCTCCTGCGTGTTCGGAGTAATGTAGCGGTAATAATCGGACAGGTAGGAAAGAAAGTCCGTAATGTGTTCGTAGTCTTCTTCCTTTGCCATACAGTACAGCGTAAAAAAACTATTGTATAAAAAATGAGGATTTATCTGGGCCTGTAACTGGCGCAGCTCCGCCTGTTGGGCCAGAAGCCGGCTGCGGTAGTTAAGCTCGATCATCCGGGCCATGGGTTTGTTTACCAGTTCGTGGGACGAAACAAGAAAGAGAATCACCACTATAATAAGAATCGCCTGAAAGATCAGAAAAAAAGTATGGTAGCTGTTCAAATTGCGGTAAACCAGGGATTCGGGAACAAAACTGCGCAGCGACATATCAAGGTAGTCCGATGAAATTTCCGTAACAAAGAAACCGCCGCTTTTCCGGTCCTCCGGGTCCCGGGGAACCTCCCCCGCGCTAATCGTAAAACCGGTAGTTCTGCTGGTAAGGATACTTCCCCCCCTTCCGGTGTAGGGGTACATAACCAGAGGTTCAAGGGCCTCGCGGATACTATCAACGGACAATTCAAAAATAAGAATATACCGGGGCACGGTACCGGCCCTCAGCGGCATGGACGGATAGGCCGCCTTAAGGTAAATACTCCCGTTTTGGTAGCTGAATCCCGCCAGGGACATATCCGCCGCGGCGGAGACAATTTCCTCCCATTCCCCGCCGATAGGATCCAGACCCTGCAGCGCGGAGATAAGCCGGTTCATGTGGGGCATGTAAACCGCGGCATTTTTGACATGCCGGACATTGGAACACAGCAGGTCCATTTGTTTTTTTATGTTCAGAATCGCGTTGAACTGCGAAAACCGGGACATAATTTCCGCGGCGTTCACATAGTAAAAAATATCCGCATCGTTTAAATATTCAAACTGCATCCGGCGGATCTTGGCAATATCATCCTCCAGGCTTTGCATAACAAGCAGCGCCCGGTTTTCCAGAGACTGCTCGATCTCCCGGGCCGCAATCTTCCTGCCCCACCGGTACATCCCCAGGGCAATACCATAAATAACCGCCATAAGGACGAGAAAAACCAGAAAAAACTTTATAAAAAAACCGGAGTTTTTTTTATCCGTCATGCTTACCCGGCCATTATTCGAGGGAGTTCTTCATTCCGAAAGGCGTGTCCTGCTGATCCCCTATATACCACAAAAGAAACAACCTGTCAAGCCGCAGCAGCAGGGCCAACAGCAGAGCATCCGGAGTACACGCACAGGAATCCTTTTCTTTTTTTGGGCGCATCCGGCGCCCGTTCCGCGGGCGCCGGACCGGGCTATCCGCTTCAATTCCTCGACCCATCCAATATGTGTAGAGCGGGGCTGGGAAAAATCCCGGGCGGGAGAATCCCGAAAACTGCTTGTAGAGTCTGCCTCCGCTATTTTCAATACGCTACGGCTAAAAGCCGACGGCAGGGAATTCCAAATATTTTCCCGGTCTCTTCCCCAGCCCCGCTGCACACATATCGGCGGGTCGTTACAGAAGAGGAGGTAG
>JAISFT010000011.1 GCA_031263435.1 Treponema sp.
TTGCGGAGGACATTGAAAAATGTCTGAATGCCGGCATGGATGATCATGTGGGGAAACCCCTGGATATTTCCCTGGTAATAGAAAAACTGCACAAATTTCTCGTTCCCCAGTCCCTCCGCATCTGAAAATAAAAAAAATATCTCCCCCACCCTGTTCAACCGGTCTTTATACCAAGTCAAGCATAGCAACTCCCGGGCAAGGCGAAGGCCGGCGGCAGGATGCCGCTGTTTCCATTGATATCCGCCACGGATGGCCGGCAGGGATGCCGGCTACGGTGGTTTCATAAGTTTTTTGCTTTGCAAAAAACTTACAGCTCACAACTGGCATGGATGCCATTTTTGAGCAGCGCAAGGGATTGGAGGGGCGCGAAAGACCCGGAGGGTCTTGAGCGTTCGCGGCGCCGGACGGCGCCGCGAATGGAGCGAAGCGGAACCCCGGAAAGCCCGGTCCGGCCACGCAAGTGGCCGGATGCGCCCCAAAAAAGATCAAAATTCCTGTGCGCTTATTCTGGGCCTGGATTCGATTGCTTGCACGGAGTCCGGCCTTTGGGTAAAGTGGGTTCATGGGGATTCGCCGGCCTTTGGGCTGTTTACTGCTGTTATGTGGGGTGTTTTTCCGGCTTCCGGCCCAGGAAAGTCCCGCCCGGGAGGGGGGAATTTCGGAACCTGAAAGTCTTATCGGTCTTACGCTGGAGGGACTCTACGGCCGTTTCGGGGTTCCCCAAGCGGTCTATGCCGTCCGGGGGGCGGAGGAATGGCAGGACGATGTGGTGCTGGTTTATCCCCAGGGGGATTTCTACGTTTACCGGGACCGGGTTTGGCAGCTTGGAATCCCCGCGGCCCGGGGTATCAGGGTGGGGGACAGCCGGAGGGCGGTGCTTCTGGCCCTGGGGCAGGAGGTCCAGGAGGGGGAAGATTTTTTCCTCCTCCCCATCCGCGGCCGCCCCTGGCCCATAAACCTGCGGGTAAACATGGGGAGCTCCGAACTGGTGGCGGAGATCTTTGTGTACCGCAGCGATTTTTAGGCCCCGCCGGAGGGAATACGAGGGAATACATGGCAAAAATCTGTTTGTGCCTGACTGCCAAGACCATTGCCGGGGATCTGGAGATGCTGGAAAGGAACCGCCGCTATGTTGATATTGCGGAACTGCGGGTAGATCACCTGGACCCGGATGAACGTCTTCTGATCCGCCATTTTCCCGAACAGGCGGGGCTTCCGGTTATCCTGACCATCCGGCGGGATACGGATGGGGGGAACTACACCCAGGGGGAAGCCTCCCGCATCCGGCTCCTGGCCCAGGGTCTGGCCTTTGCGGAGGCCGACCGGCGGAAAAATTTTGCCTATGTGGATCTGGAAGAGGATCTGAATGTTCCCAGCCTGGAGGAGGCGGCCCGGACCTTTGGAACCCGGATCATCCGTTCTTCCCACAATTTGGACGGCGTTGATGAGGATATTCCGGGCAAGATACGGAAACTCCTCCGAACCGGGGATGAGATTGTCAAAATAGCTGTTCAGGCCCGGGGTTCCGCGGATGCGCTGGCCCTGGTCCGGGCCGCCAGGCAGGAGCGGAACCATGACAAGATCTTCCTCTGCATGGGCCGCTATGGGGTCTTTACCCGGATTCTTGCGGAAAAGCTCGGGTCCCGGATCTGCTATACCAGCGCCGAAGGGCCGGGGATTCCCCTGGCCGCCCCGGGCCAGCTTTACCCCAGAGAGCTGGTAGAGTTGTACCACTTCCGCAGTATCAAGCCGGAGACCCAGGTGTTTGGGGTGGTGGGCTACCCCCTCAACATAACCGGTTCCCCCCGGTTCTTTAACACCGTTTTCGCCCTGGAAGCTGCCGATGCGGTCTATGTACCCTTCCCCGCGGATTCCCTTAAGGACTTCATGGCCCTGGCGGAGGAACTGAACATCAGCGGCGTATCCGTAACGGTTCCCTACAAAGAGACGGTTCTCGATTATCTGGAATCCATGTCGGAGGATGTGGAGCAGATCCGGGCCTGTAATACTATTGTCCGCTGTCCCCAGGGCTGGCAGGGTACTAACACGGACATGCGGGGTTTTTCCGATTCCCTTTTGGCCTTTGCCGGGACGGCGCAGGGCCGTACCGTTTCCAATCTGCGGGGCAGGAAAGTTACGCTTATCGGCGCCGGGGGCGCGGCCAGGGCGGTGGCCGCGGAGCTTTACCGTCTGGGGGCCAGGACTCTGATCCTGAACCGTACTTTGATGAAGGCCCGGAATCTTGCCCTGCCTTATAAATTCCGGTGGGGGGGGCTGGACGAATCGGGCCTTAACCAGATGGAAAAATTTTCCGACATCATCATCCAGACCACCCCCGCGGGGATGGAAGGAAACTCCGACCGGGACCCCCTGGAACTGTACTCCTTTTCGGGGAAGGAGATCGTCATGGATCTGATCTATGAACCGGAACGGACACCATTTCTGCAGCGGGCCGCGGCGGCGGGTTGTCCGGTCCTTAACGGTTATGATATGCTTATGCGACAGGCCCGGTATCAATATGCTCAATTTTTCAAACGTGATTTTCCCTCAACCCTTCTTGGCCGTGTAAATATATAGAGGCGCCGTATATGGATTCC
>JAISFT010000019.1 GCA_031263435.1 Treponema sp.
AAGAATTGCACACTCTTGGAGCTAAGCGAATCTTATTCCAGAGGAACCGGATGCCTTAATTGGGCACGTCCGGGTCTGTGGGGGCTCCGGGCGGGCAACCGCCCGGTTCTACCCGGCCCATTGTAGACCGGCGTCCGGCTTCTGTCCACACCAAGTCGCCCGCCGCCACCGCGTTACCTGCGGTGGGCGCGGTGAAAGCCCTTTTCAAAAAATGTATACTTGACGTATTCGATTATGCGGAGATTTATATGCCCTTGGTCAAAGAACAGCCCCGTTACACCTATACTTCCCGGATACACCAGGAAATCAGCGGCAATATATACTACGCCCTGCGATCTTTTCTGGAGGGCAAGCCCTGCAAGGTCTACGCCGCCCCCTTCGCCGTCCGGCTTTTCCCCGCGGAGGACGAAAGCGACGACACGGTGGTGGAGCCGGACATCACCGTGGTCTGCGATTCCTCCAAACTGGACGACCGGGGCTGCAAGGGCGCGCCGGACCTGATCATCGAGATTGCGTCCCCCGCCACCGCCCGGTATGACCGGATCGTTAAATTTAACAAATACCGGGAAGCGGGGGTCCGGGAATACTGGATTGCCGGCCCGGAGGAACGGGCGGTCTTTGCCTACACCCTAAAAAACGGCGAATACACCGCGGCGGTCTACGAAAAAACCGCCCCGGTTGCGGTCCTGCCGGGCTGCGAGATAGACCTGGCGGCCATTTTTGGGGCAGGCGAGGCAGTCGAAGCATGACGGATCCGGTGCCAGGCGCCTTTAGCGTTCCCCCAGACAAAAGGGGATACTATGTGTTCATGTTAAAGAGGAATGGGTAAATTATGGATGAAATTGTCGTCGAATTTAATCCGTCCGCTTTTAAGCATGGCATAGGCGAAAATGATATACGGATTGCCATTGAACAATTTATGTATAATGAAATAATGGAAGATGATGCGGAAAAACACCTTTTGCTGGGTTTTGACACCCACGCAAATTTACTCGAAATCATATATAATGTAATTGATGAGCGCCATATTAACGTATTTCATGCAATGAAATGTCGTAGGGCGTATTATTCGTTGGCAGATGACAGGGGAGGTTATGATGGCTAAAATGACCGATGAAGAAGCGGAGGCTCTGGACAACTACTACACCGAGCATACCATCATGCCCGTTAGGGGAAAGCCGGGGCTTTTCGCCAGGCGAAAGACTCGTATGTTTGCCGTTGACGCGCTGTCCGCCCAATACCTTATAACAAAAGCCTCCGCCGAGCATAAAACCACGATGGAAATTATCGGCGAACTGGTCCGGGAAAAAATCGCCGCCGCTTCCGTATAGGGCAGCCGGTAAATTCCGGCGCTCCCTGCGTTACCGGCGGGGGCGATCCCGCACTTCCATCATCCAAAAAAGGTGACTGTCACCCCTGCCCTTGACTTTTCAACGGTTTCGGGCGATAGTCATAAGCGGATCTCGTGAGCCTTGGCTCCGGGAGCCTCCGGCCCCGTTGTAACCCTTTACAGGGTGTGCGGGGCATTTTTTTAATAGGGCATCTTTCCTCCGGCAAGGCATAACGTGAAACACGTTATGCCCCTCGAAGGCTTCAACAGGCCGGCTCGGGATTCGTTAATATACCTTGTCCCGCAGCCGGCAAATGTACTCCAGGGCCTTGTCGGTCTCGTATTTATAGTCAATTTCCGCCCTGCCGCTGGTACTTACCCAGGGGCATGCAGCGGAAACGCCTTTATCGTAACCGGCATCCTTAAGCACATTAAAAAGATGAATAAAAATATCTTCCCGGCTGCCCACATTGGGCTGGGCGCCTTCATCCCCCTGGATATGCACATTAAGGCAGTACTCGGGATACTTGAGTATGTCCTCCAGAGGCTGCTCCAGCCTGATAAAGTAATTTAAATCCGCCATAACCTTAACATTTTTCCGGCCGGTCATTTTTGCGAATTCGATTCCTTCAAGGTAACGGGGAAACAGCGTATCGGGATCTGCCTCGGGCTCCAGGGCAATCTCCATGCCGTATTCGGCGGCATAATCGGCGGCAATATTTACCGTGCTGATTGCCTGATCAACGGCCCTGGCCCTGCTGAAACCATCCTGAATCCTGAAGTGTCCCCCCCAGGCGCCCAGATATTTTACCCCCAGTTCCGCCATCCGTTTGATGGTGCGGCGGAGGGAGAATTCAAGGAGTTCCCGATCATAAAAAAACCCGCTGGCTCCCTGCCAGGTATTACCCGGCCCCAAAAGATGGCTGGTTACCGGAGTCGGCCGTCCATCGGCCCGGTACATTTCCCTGTAGTCCTGCCATTCCCCGCAGGAAAGAATGGGGGAACCGTGAATACTGGCGGGAACCTCAAAATATTCCCATCCCCTGCTTAATACCGAAACCGGTACCACATCAACAACAATACCAATACTAAACTGTTTGCTCATCTTTGCTCCTCAATTGACAGGCCGTTTATATACGGCCCGATGTCCAAAGCAGGGCCCGGTGAATCACCCTGCGGTAATTCTCATCGGCATAAACCCTGTTGTCGTGCCCCGATGCACAGGCAAAAACCCGGCTGTTCCTGTACTGCCTTGTCCAGGCCAGACTTTTCATACTTGTCGGGTTATCCGTGCCGATAAGGATATGGTTCCCCGGTTCTTCCGGCTCACCTATATTGTAGGTTTCATCCGTCAGCGTAAAATCTGCAAGCCCGCCGGTAATGGGGTGGGAACCGTCAAGGATATGTTCATGCACAATCTGATTCGGGAAGTACTTAAAGTCTATGCCGGCGCCCCGCTCCCGGAGTCCGCACAGTTCCGTATAAATACTCCAATTCTGAAAATTAAGCAGCGCATGATGAATAAGCACAATACCCTGGCCTGAAGCACCGGCTTCATTTTCCAGATAGTTCCGCAGCACACTGTTCTCCGCCGGGGGATCCCAGTTTATGTTGTACCAAAGAACCGTATCGTAATGCTTTCTGTTGTCATCATCCCTGACAAAAAGATCCACCGGTTGTACATAACACTTACAATCCTGAAAGGAATCCAGCATTTTTTGAAAACCCACCACATCGTAAGGGTGGTTTTCAACCAGTACGGCAGCCTGCAGCATATCGTTCATCCGTCGTTCTCCTTCCTGTATCAATCGAAGCCCCTTCAAAACCCGTGTCTTGAAGGGGCCCTTTGAAAAGGCTCAATCTACAAAGCGCGCGGGATTGGCAGCCATATAGGCCGCAAATTCCCTCTGAATTTCCGATGTCGCCGGGGCAAAAGTAGTTTTGATGTAAGCATCAAGCTGATCAAACGGCACTTCCCCGGTGATATAACGCACCTCCAGGCTGTTCAGGTTACTTGTAATGTCGGGGAATTGGGTCCCAATTCCATCCAGCATCTTGGTAAACCCAAAGTAGCATTTTGCAGTGGCAGCATCGGCTGCGCCTGCTTCAGCCTGCCACTTGGTAATCTGGGCGGAGGTCGATCCGCCCATCAGGGCTTCCTCTCCCCGCCAGGCATTGGCGAAACCAAACATGTTGCTGGTAACCCGCCGGAGCGCCTCGGCCTGGGCGGATGTACGATTCACCACACGGCCGCTGATGTCGTAGCTGTTGTAGTGGAGGCCCTGAATACCCATTTGCATCGCAATAAAACCCTTTTCACTGTTACCCCAGTCAAGAACCCGCAGCGCAGCGACCTGTTTTGCCGGAGAAGATTCCGCATTCACATAGTAGGCCATCCAGTTGGACGGAGGCATGGCATAGACAGGTTTTTGGGATACATCAAGAACCAGGGGAGGGCAGTAAATAAAGTCGTCCAGGTTCATGTTGTACCGTTCCAGAATACCGGTATTGTAGTTCTTTTCCGAAGCCCCTACTATACCCACGCGGCCCTGGGCAATCTTCTCGTAGTTCTCGCTGGCATTGTGGGTAATAAATTCCCTGTCGATAATCCCTTCCTGGTACAGGGCCCTCAACTGCTGCATATAATCGGGATACTGCTTTTTAAGGGCCCTGAGCTTTGCGCTTCCGTCAGAATCGGGCATACCGGCATGCCAGCTTGAAATGCTGTAAGCCATAGAGAAAAAATCGTTTTGAAGATGCCAAATCCCCGAATCCAGGGAAGACTGTTGGGCATGGAGGCCCGCGCCGTAGGTGTCGTCTCTCCCGTTGCCGTCAGGATCGTTAAAGGTAAAGGCCCGGCACACTTCCACAAATTCGGCGACGGTCCTTGGCGGCTCAAGCCCCAGCTTGTCCAGCCACTTTTTGTTGATCACAAAGCCCCACTTGTCGTAGCTGTTGGGACGGGGTATGCCGTAAATCCTTCCATCAGGCAAAAACACGCAGTCCCCGTATTGTTCCATGGAGATATTTTCCCTAAGGTTCGGATACGCGGCGATCCTGTCGGTTACATCCAGGATAAGCCCTTCCTGCGCCCATTGGGTAGCAAAAATATCGGCTCCGTAGTGGACCAGATCCGGCATGCTGCCCGTAGATACCAATATTTTTACCCTGTCGCCGTAACCGTTCTGGGGCGGCGCCTCAATATTAAGGCGGACGTTAAGATCCCTTTCAAGCAGTTGAATAACCGGATTGTTCTCAAGCACAATTTCCGGGTTCAACTGAAAGACCGCGCTTACCACGACTGCCCCTCCGTCCCTTTCGGGAGACGGCGAATCCCTCCTGGCGCCGGCCTGAAGCTGCGTTAGCGCAAGCATCATGAGCATCACCGGCAGGACCAAATTTTTTCTTCCCATTTTCTTCCTCCGTAAATATTGCTTAAACCGTGCAACGCACGGGTATCACCCTTTTCATTCCTATTCCTTTACCGATCCCAATGCGATGCCTTTTACAAAATACTTCTGCATAAAGGGATAGACCGCCAGAACAGGAAATATAACTATTATTATGGCCGCCATTTTCAGGGTAAACGGATGGCTCCTGGCCGCCGCCGTAAGCATTGCCGTTACCGGGGAAACGGCATCCGTATTTTCAACCACCAGTTCCCGGAGAACCAGAATAAGGGGCCAGAGTTTCCGGCTGGATATATACATCATGGCGGAAAAGTAGTTGTTCCAGTAATTGACCGCGCAGAATATTATCATGGCGGCAATGGCAGGCTTAAGCAGGGGCACAAAGATCGAAAACAGTATCCTTAATTCATTGGCCCCGTCCACCCTGGCCGCTTCTTCCAGAGAAACAGGAATAGTGGTCCTGATAAAATTTTTCATCAATATCAGATAAAATGAACTGATGCACCCGGGCAGTATGAGCGCCCAAATGGTATTATAGATGCCCAAATTTCTTACCAGGAGATAGTTGGGAATCATCCCGCCGTTAAAAAACATGGTAAACAGAATCATTCCCATAATAATATTACGGCCCTTCAGATGCGGCTTGGACAGGGGATAGGCCGAAATAACCAGCAAAAAGACGCTCAGGGCCGTTCCGATAATTGTTACCGTCCCCGTTACCAGATACCCGGAATGGATAAGGCTGTAATTCCATATTTCTTTATATGCGTTGAGTGTGGGGCGGGAGGGGATGATTCTGAGGGGATTCGACAAATATTCTTCATAGGACATAAAGGAAACAAAAAAGACATAGACAAACGGAGCCAGGCAGCAGAGAGCAAAGAAGCCCACAATAAATGCAGAACAGGCTTCCAGCGCATAATCGCCAAAGCCCCTTATCAGGCTGCGCCGGCCTTTTTTCGCGGGAAAGCGGAGGGGACTCAAAATATACCCCCTTCGCCCGCGGTCTTTGCCATGAAATTTGAGATCATCAGCAGTGCGAATCCCACAACAGAACCGAAAAGCCCCACCGTGACGGCGAAGGAAAACCGCCCGTTGACAATTCCCAGGCGGTAGGTGTAGGTTTCAAAAACTTCGGACACCGCAAGGTTACTGCCGTTCTGCAGTATGTAGATCTGCTCAAAACCATTGTTCATAATGTTCCCGATGTTGAGAAGGAGAAGTATAACAAGGGTGCTTCGTATGCCCGGCAGGGTAATATGCCAGATGCGCCGGAGCCGGGAAGCGCCGTCTATGGTAGCTGCCTGGTACAGTTCCGGGTCTATGGCGGTAACCGCCGCCAGATAGATAATGGTGTCCCAGCCGGCATTTTTCCAGATATGGGAAACAACGGCGATACCCCTGAAGTACTTTGCACTGCCCATAAAAAACACCGCTTCGCCGCCCATGCCCTTGATGAAAGTGTTTATCACCCCCCATGACGGGGACAGAAGGTTCACCAGGATGCCGCCGATGACAACCCAGGAAATAAAATACGGAAGGTAAAGCATGGTTTGGGCCGCACGTTTGTACAAAACAAGGGGAATTTCATTTATACCAATGGCAAGAATTATGGGTATCGGAAAATAAAAAAGCAGCTTCAGAAGACTCAACAGCAAAGAATTGCCCAGTACCCGGTAAAAGGTATCGAGGCCAAAGAGGTATCTGAAATTGGCAAGCCCTACCCAGTCGCTTCCCAATACGCCCTTCGAAAATTTAAAATCCTTAAAGGCAAGGACAAGGCCGTACATGGGAACATAGTTAAAAATAATAAAATACACTACACATGGAACAAGAAGAAGATACAGATAACGGTTTGTCCAAAAATAATACAGGCCGCTGCTTTTGTTTATGGGTTTTACAGATATACTGCGCTCCATGTTTTTTCCTTTACGGGACGGGCATAAATTTACCCTGCAATTTTTACCGCAGGAGACCGGAGGAAACACCTTCCGCGCCGGGTCCTGTCCGGCGCAAAAAATGCACATCGTCTAAATTAAGAGAATCGGATTATTGGTAAAACGGGAGTATCAACAGCGGACGGAAATATCAATGTCAATGAACCGGGGCAGATACCTGATGGTGTAATGGATATACTGCATCATACAGTAATGCTCCCGCGAAGGAGTATCGCAGAAACGCGGGTGAAACATGCATGAGGAATTTATATAAGAAACGTATTCCATGCGCTACCTTCTGGACTTATCATAGATCGGCATTTCTTTTCTGTCAAGAAAAATTTTTGGCGGCCCCCGGAATTTTGGCAGAAAACCCTGACACAAACCTGCCCGCCCGCAAAGAACGCTCAGGACGCCGGGAGGGATGCAAGGACCTTTGACAAAAAAAGCCGCCGCCGAAAGGAGGAAAACGGCGGCGGCATGGAAGAAAAGGAGAACATCAGGAAGAAGCGTTTCTACATACTACAAACCCCGCCACCGGGACATGGTTACATACAAAGCAACAAATTCACAAAAGCCCGGCTGGAAGCCCGCCGGGAGGCCCGGCCGGGAGCCCGGCGGGCGGGCCTCAAAGTGCCCAGGTGTAGCGGATACCGGTGGAAAACCTTATACCCGCGCTCATATCGGCGTTCCAGTCGGACGCCGATCCCGGAACGCTGTAATAGGACTGCCAGGCCAACTCCCCGTAAAGGTCCAAATTGCCCTTGCTAATCGGGAAGGAGAAGGGGGCCAGGGTGATTCCCGCGGCCCCAAACCAGGAATTCCCCCCCGTATAGAGCCGGTCTCCCGTTTGCAGCTTCATGGCCGGGCTGCCCATAGACAAGGCAGGACCGGCAAAAAACCGCAGTTTGTCGTCAAAACCCAGGGAAAAGGTAAAGGAAATCCTGAATACCCCCAGGGCATCGTCCCATTCGGGGCGGACCTCAAAGCCGGGCAGCAGAGTCTGCCCAAGGACAAGCCCTTTCCAGGCAAAACGGCCCTGGGCCGCAGTACCCCTGATAGGATTCTTCCGCTCCATAAAGCCGCTCCAGGTGGGGGCAAAGGCAAAACCCACCATAAAACCCTTCCCCCTCAGGGCCGTTTCCCATATACCGGGGCCCTTCGGAGCCTCTGGGGCCTTCGAATCCCCGGAACTTCCCGCGGCCATGCTCCCGGCCCCCCTGCCGCCGGTGGAACTGCTGCCAGCCCCCCCGCTGCCCGCGGAACTGCCGCCGGTGGAACTAGCGGAAACTGCGCCTCCCCCCCCGGCCGTGCCACTACCAGCAGCTCCTCCCCTGGCGATCCCCTCCCCCGCAGGGCCGGAACTCCGGGCCTCAGGGGGGGAAGACAGCTCCGGCAGCGCCCTGCCGGCCCCGGCAAAGGTCCTTCGCCAATAGGATTCATCCAGAGCAGAGTAAATAACCCCCGTCTTCGGCCCGTCAGAGGCAGAATGGATAAAGCGCCCTTCCCCAACGTAGATCCCCGCATGGGAAATACCGGCACCCGTGGTAATAAAAAAGACCAGATCTCCGGGCTGCAGGGAACTTTCGCCGATCTTTTCCGTCCAGTTGTACAGGGCAGAAGTGGTCCTGGGAACCGAAACCCCAAGGGAATCCTTAAAACTCGCGTAGATTAGCCCCGAACAGTCCACCCCACTCCTGTCTATCCCCCCGTGACGGTAGGGAGCCCCCTGGTAAGTATCCGCCGCAGCAAGGAGCTTGTTCCGGGCCTCAAGAACAGCGCCGGCATACTCCCCCCTGCCCGCCAGAACGACACGACCATCCAGAGGAGGGTCCCCAAACAGCGCCGGACCCCGGAGAAAGAAGAGGAATCCCGCAAGACAGATATGAAAAAAAACAAGGGACTTTGCCATATCTTCTGTATCGGCACATTTTCCCGGAAGCCAATCCCGTAACATCCGGGAAAAGTCCCCTTCATCTTACGGGCGCAGCCACAGGGTAGACGCACAGGAATTCTTGTTCTTCTTTTTTGGGCGCATCCCCTCCGTGCCTTCGAACCTGCGGTTCAGGCACTCCGGGGACCGGGCTTTCCGGGGTTCCGCTTCGCTCCATTCTTTGCACCTGGCGGTGCAAAGAACGCGCAGGCCCTCCGGGTCTGCGCGCCCCTCCAATCCCTTGCGCGGGCGAAAGCCTTCGGCTTTCGCCTTGCCCGGGTGGAGACTTTTTCTCCGTTATAGCGGCAACAAACAGATGATATACGCTTTTATGTGTTTATCGTGGCCCGCAGGGCTCCTGCATTTACTTTTGTATCAAAGGTCCGTAGCGCCTCTCGTTTTGTCTAACAGGGTTTTATACCAAGTTTAACAATTAAGCATTATAAAAAAATAGCAGCGGATTCGGTGGAAAAAAGCGCCGCTTTGCCAAGGCCAAATGGCGATAGCCGGCCGGCATGGATGCCGAACCAAAACGCGTAGCGTTTTGGTTTCCGGAGTTTGGGGCTTTGCCCCAAACTCCCAAGGCCAAATAGCTTCGCTATTTGGCCCGCGCAAGGGATTGCAGCGGAAATACCGCAGACCCCCCCAGCCATTAGCCATCCTATATCTCCTCCTCTGTAAAGACCCGCCTAGGTGTACAGGGGGGCTGGGGAAGAGACCGGGAAAATATTTGGAATTCCCTGCCGTAGCGTATCGTAGATACGAAGTATCGGAGATAGCGGAGGCAGACTCTACAAGCATTTTCCCGGGATTTTTCCCAGCCCCGCTATACACATATTGGATGGGTCGAGGAATTGAAGCGGAAAGCCCGGTCCCCGCCTATGGCGGGGATGCGCCCAAAAACAAAAAAATGGAAATTTCCCTGCGTTGACAGGACCGGGGCGGTGTAGTATAAACCCCCCAGCGGCATGAAGCCGCTTCCTTTCGGAGATGAACTCCCTCTTAGTGAATCGACACGGGGGAATACATGGATATTGATGAAAAATACCGGCGTCTTTTGGAGATTATCTCCACCCGGGAAAGCGCCGCGGTTGCCTTTTCCGGCGGGGTGGACAGCAGTTTTCTCTGCTATGCGGCGGTGGCGGCTCTGGGGGCCGGGGCCATTGCGGTAACGATTGTTTCCCCCATGCTCCCCAGGTCGGAGATCGACAGCGCCGCTGCCATTGCCCGCAAGATAGGCATCCGCCACGTCCTGGTGGAGGAAGGGGAGATTGATGAGGAAGTGGCGGCGAACCCCCGGGAACGCTGCTATTTTTGCAAAAAAATAGAATTCGGCGCCATTCTTGCGGCGGCACAGGAGCGGGGAATCCGGACGGTCCTGGACGGCTCCAACCTGGATGACCTGGGGGATTACCGGCCGGGGCTGAAGGCCCTGGAGGAACTGCACATCACAAGCCCCCTGCGGGAGGCGGGTCTGACCAAGGCCGATATCCGCCTGCTGTCCCGGCGCTTTGATCTGCCCACCTGGGACAAGCCCGCGTTTGCCTGCCTTGCCTCCCGTATCCCCTACGGGGAACGGATCGACAAGGACAAGCTGGCCCGTATCGAGAAGGCGGAAGATATGCTCCGGGCCGCCGGGTTCCGCCAGTTCCGGGTCCGATCCCACGGGGACATTGCCCGCATCGAAGTGGCCCCCGGGGAACGGCGGAAATTTTTTGACGAAGAAACCCTGGACTCCCTTTCCCGGTCCCTGAAATCCTGCGGTTTTTTGTACGCTGCCTTTGAGATGGAGGGCTACGCCATGGGGAACATGAACCGGACCCTGGCCGCGGCCGGGCTGTGATGGGGTCCC
>JAISFT010000037.1 GCA_031263435.1 Treponema sp.
GCAGGGTGTCCCCCAGGGCGATCCCACAGGGGCTGTTGTGCTTTACCGCCGCGCAGCAGATCCGCCCCGCCCCGGGCTCCGGGACCGGAATCCCCAGGGCCCGGATATCCTCCTCCCCCAGCGGCGGGCAGTTATCCGCGGGAAGACCGAAGGCGCAGACCGCCTTCCAGGCCAGGTCCAAGTCCCGGATGTTGTTGTACCCCAGTTCCTTGCCGTGGAGCTGCTCCATGTTCCCCAGGGCGCCGGGCCGGTCGGTATTCAGGTACAGGGCCGCGCTTTGGTGGCCGTTTTCCCCGTAGCGCAGGGCCTGGGCCTTGCACAGGGACAGGGGCCAGTAGGGGGGGTACTCATCCCCCCCGTCCAAAAGCCAGCGGGCAACGGCCCCGTCGTAGGCGGACGTCAGATCGAAGACCTTGGCGGCCAGACGCCTCCGCAGATCCTCCGGCACGTCCCCCCCCTTCAGTCCCGCAATGACCTCCCCGTAGTCCGCGCTGTCCGTCAGAACAAGCACGTCCCGGTAGCTCTTCGCGGCGGAGCGCAGCATCGCCGGCCCCCCAATATCGATGAACTCAAGAATCTCCATAGAGGGGCCGGAACAGCCGGAGCGGACCTTTTCAAAGAAGGGGTAGAGGTTCACGCAGACCAGGTCGATGGGCCCGATCCCCTGGCGTTCCAGGGTTTCCATGTGGGCCCCCAGGTCCCGCCGGGCCAGAAGCCCCGCGTGGATCGCCGGATGCAGGGTCTTAACCCGGCCGTCCAGACATTCGGGAAAGCCCGTCACCGCGGACACATCGGTTACGGGGATCCGGTTCTCCTCAAGATGCCGGGCGGTCCCCCCGGTAGAAAGAATCTCCCACCCCGCGCCGGCCAGAAAGCCCGCCAGGTCCAGTATCCCATCCTTGTTGAACACGCTGATAAGCGCCCGTCTCCCCATGATCCGCCCCCTTGTCCCTATTTTTTCTTGTTTTTATCTCTGGCCGCCCGATCCCCGGTCTTCTGCGGGGCTGTCCTGTGGAGCAGGGCCTCCGCAAGGGTGTAGGTGGTGCCGTCATCTTCCGCAGCGGGTCGCGGCCGCGGGCCGGAAGCGGCGGAAGGACGGAATCCGGGCCGGGAAACGCTTTTCCCGGCGCCCTGGGGTGGGGCTCCGGGGCCCCTGTCCCGGTGGATGGAATCGCCGTGCCGGTCCCCGGCGGCGGGCTGCGGTCCGGGCTTGTCGTGCCCGGTAGCGGACTGTGGTCCGGGCCTGTCATGCCCGGCGGACCGTGGTCCGGGTCTTCCGTGTCCCGCGGGCCGGGATCTTTCCCCGCCGGATGGAACGCCGTCCGGGCTCCGGGGAGCTGCGGATCCGGGCTGCGCCGCGGGGCTGCCCTGCCTGCGGGAAAGGCCGATGCGGCGGCGGTCGGTATCCAGGCTGATAATTTTAAATTCCAGTACATCCCCCACTTTTACGGTACCCAGGGGATCCTTAATAAAATGATCGCTTAATTCGGAAATATGGACCAGCGCGGTCTCCTTAATACCCAGGTCCACAAAGGCCCCAAAGTCCACCACATTTTTAATTTTTCCGGTAACGGTCATCCCCTCCGCCAGGTCCTCAAAGTTCAAAACCCCCTTCCGGGTTATCGGTTTGGGATAGCTGTCCCGGGGATCCCTGTTGGGCTTTTTTAATTCGTCCACAATATCCCTGATAGTGGTGTCCCCGACCCCGTGCTTTTCCTTGAGTTCCGCGATTGTTACAGAAGAAAGCGTGCCGGTTACCGTGGAATTCCCCAGGATGGTCCGGATTTCCCGGGCCGCAGCGTAGTTTTCCGGATGAACCCAGGTATTATCCAGGGGTTCTGTGCTTTCGGGGATCTTCAGGAACCCCGCGCACTGTTCGTAACTCTTGGGTCCCATGCCGCTCACCGTTACCAGTTCTTCCCGGTTTGTGATACGGCCCTTTTCGTCCCGGTAGGATACGATCTTTCTTGCCAGGGAGCTGTTAATTCCGCTGACGTACTTTAACAAAGAAATGCTGGCGGTGTTTAGATTTACCCCTACGTTGTTTACTACCGATGAAACAACCTCGTCCAGACTTTCGGAAAGTTTCCTCTGGTTCAGATCGTGCTGGTACAAACCTACGCCGATGGACTTTGGATCGATCTTCACCAGTTCCGCCAGCGGGTCCTGGAGCCGGCGGCCGATGGACACCGCCCCCCGGATGGTCAGGTCCAGATCGGGAAATTCTTCCCGGGCAATATCACCGGCGGAGTACACCGATGCGCCGTCCTCATCCACCACCGTATACAGAAGCTCTAAATTGTTTTCCGCAATTACCTGGCTTACCAGTTCCTGTACTTCCCGGCTCCCCGTACCGTTTCCCACCGCCGCCAGTTGAATATCGTACTGTTTGATTCCCTGGAGCAGCAGTTTTTTTGCTTCCTCCGGGCGGTGGTTGTAGAATACCATGTTCCCCAGGTACTTCCCCGTATCATCCAAAAATGCACATTTGGTACCCGTGCGGATTCCCGGATCGATCCCCAGTACCCGTGTTCCCTTAATCGGCTGCTGCATAAGAAGATTCTTCAAATTTTCTGCAAAAATTGAAATGCCGTGATCGTCCGCTTCCTCGCTGTGGTCCCCCCGAATCTCCCGGATTACCGCCGGGGAGAGAAGCCGTTTTACGCTGTCCTCCACAGCGGTTCTGTGGTAATCGTTGTGGAATTCGTAGTTTCCCTGCAGCAGCAGAACCGCGGCATTTTCATCCACATCAATGGTTACATTCAAAACCCTCTCCCGTTCTCCGCGGTTAATGGCCAGAATCCGGTGGGCCTTGATGCGGGAAAGCGATTCTCCGTAATCCCAGTACATCTGATAGGTAGAAGTTTTTTTCGCCTCTTCGTCCCCTTTTCCTTTTTCCCCCGATGCGGTAACGACAATTCGCCCGTCTTTCCGGTAGAAAGCCTTGATCGCCGCCCGGTTCCTGGTATCCTGACTCAGCTCTTCGGCGATAATATCCATTGCCCCCTGCAGTGCGTCTTCCACGGTGGGAACCGCCAGATCCTCCTGGGGGGTTCCGGTACCCGGCGCTGCCGCATTATCATGCGCCGCATCACTATGCAACGCATTGTCATCGGCCGCGGGAGCGGGCCGCACAAATTCCGCCGCCCGGGCGCGCAGGGCCTCCGTCTCCAGTTCTTTCATCGCCTCTGCCAGGGGTCCCAGGCCCATTTCCAGGGCCAGCATCCCCCTGGTTTTTTTCTTGCGTTTGTAGGGGGCGTAAATATCCTCCAGTTCGGCGGCGGTGGCGGCCCTGCTGATGTTTTCGTAGAGCGGCTCCGTAAGCTTTCCCTGGTTGTAGATTCCCCGGATGATCTCTATCCGGCGGTTTTCAAGATTCTTGAGGGCATTAAAAAGATGTTCAATGTCCCGTATCTGTACCTCGTCCAGGCTGCCGGTTTTCTCTTTCCGGTAGCGGGCAATAAACGGAACGGTGGACCCCTCGGCCAAAAGGCCGGTAACCGCCAAAACCTGGGCGGTTTTAAGCGCCAATTTTTCCCCAATCCCCTGTATCAGGGAATCTTCATTAACCGTTAGGTTATCAATAAAATCTTTGTCCGGGTTCATAGGCCAAGTTTAACAAAAAAACGGGCCCCGGCAAAGGTGCGCGTTGCCTCAGATTGAAGTCTTTATTATGAGGGGGAAAGCCTTCCCCCCCGCTACGAAGCCTGCGGCTTCTCCGCTCCCCCCTTCTCCGGGGCTCCGCCCCAAACCCCGCAATTGGCCAGGATAAACGCATAGGAATTTTGGACCCAAGGCAGGGTTTGGGATACAATTTTAAGAATTCACCGCGGAGGGCACGGAGTTTCACGGAGGGTTTTGTTACCTATTCGGTCGCCCTTATAGCATCTATTCCGTACTGCGGCATTTTTTGGGGCTCTCACCGTGCTGCTTTAATCAATCAACACGCTCCCGCGTGCTTCTTTGGGTGTCCTCCGTGCTACTCATCGTACTTTAACGGGACTGTGGGGCGTTGCGGGGCCGCAGGGGTCCGGCCGTGCCCCGCAGGGGGGGTAGGCCAAGACCGCCCCGGCGCTGCTAAACTTGACCCATAGAACAGCGTGTTTCAGCAGAACCGGGGAAAATCCGGAAAAACGTTTGTAGAGTCTGTCTCCGCTATTTGTTACAGCGGGGGGTGTAAGGGCCGGGGTAAGCCCCCCAGGAAAACGCTTGTAGAGTCTGCCTCCGCTATCTCCGATACGCTACGGCAGGGAATTCCAAATGTTTTCCCG
>JAISFT010000063.1 GCA_031263435.1 Treponema sp.
GTGCGGCGGGCGGGAAAAAAATTGAGCGCCTACAGCGCGGGGCAGCTTTTTACGGGCATACAGGATTGCTGCGCCCAGGGTTTTTCTTTTTCCGCGGTTTCCAATCTGCTGCTCAACCCCCGTCTTCCCTGGAAGAACCGGGACCTTATTGACCAATTGATCGACTTCGGCATTAAAAACAACTGCCTCTGTTCCTGGACGGAAAATAACCGGACCGCGGATGCATGGCTGGACGCCTTTAATTCCCTGGCGGGAAGCCGGGAACAGCGGGCCAGGGCTTTTTACGGGGAGTTCAGGGCGGCCCTGGAGAAGATCCACGGGGCCCGGAGCTTTAAGGATACGATCCGGTATTACTTTGCCCTGAGGGGGCAGTTTCTGGACATGGCCCAGTGTTCGCAGGAGACGGACGCGGTGCTTTCCCGCTGCATTTCCGAACTGCTGGCCCTGGCGGAGATTGAAGATTCCTTTCCCGATCTCCGGGCCCCGGACCCCTACGGATTCTTTATTGAACATCTGCAGGAAACCAGCTACCTGGCCCAGGAAACGCTGCGGGGTGTTTCGATACTCCCCTACCGTACCGCTGCCTGCGTGCCCTTTACCTGCCATATTGTGCTGGGCGCCAGCCAGGACAACCTTTCCCTGGTCTTTTCCCGTCTTGGTTTTCTGACCCGGATAAAAAAAGAGCGCCTGGGTCTGGGGGACATCGACGCGTCGGAGGCCTTTATCGCGTTTCACCGGCTCAACTCATCCCTGAGCGCCGCCTTCTTCTGTTCCCGCCAGTCCTTTGACGGCTTCAAAATTCCCCACAGCAGCCTGGGGGCCGCCGAGGAGCCACTGATCCGCTATGCCGGGGCCGGGACCGGGGAGGAGGGCCGCTCCGGGGAAGAGGGCCGCCTCTTTGCCCCCGATCTGTTTGCCGCGGAAGAATCCGCACTGGAAGATCCGGGGGGAAGCGTTATTTCCGAATTACACGAGGTACAGGCCGGGGGATTCCGGGCCTGGATGGAACGGAGATCCGGCCTGAAGCCGGGAACAGAGGAAGCCGCGGAACCCCGGGGCCGGACCCTGGGGGGTCTTATAAAAAAGACCTACGGCGAAACCAAGCCCCGAATCTCCGCCAGCGCCCTGGAACCCTACTTCCACTGTTCTGTTGAATGGCTCTACCGCCGTATCCTTAAACTGGAAAGCCGGCGGATGGAAACCACCCTCATGGCCGAGAATGTAACGGGGAGCCTGTACCACGCGGTACTGGACCGTTTCTTCAAAGCCCTGGCGCAGCGGGGGGGGCTTTTGGCCCTTCCCCTTGCCGGAGACGGGGGGCTGCCGGGGGATTACCCTGCCCTCCTCGACGCATCGATCCGGGAAATTTTGCAGGCCCTCCCGCTGCTGCCCGGCGAAACGACGGCCCTGAGCAGCCTGACGAGCCGCTTCCTGCGGGCCCAGGCGGGGGCGATACGGCACCAGACGGAACACCTGTTGAAAGGGCTTTTGGCTTTTTTCGGGGGCTTCCGCGTAGCCGGGAGCGAATTGAGTTATCAAATGGAAGAACAGGATTATTGTCTTGTGGGCAAGGTAGATCTGCTGCTGACCGAAACCCCGGCGGAGGACGCGGAAGACAGGGGAGTTATTGTGGACTTCAAGCTCAACTATCTGCCGAAACGCAGGAGCTGTACCGGGCAGGGGGAACGGGGGCTGGAGAATTTCCAGCTTCCCATGTACATCACCCTGGCCGAAGCCTCCGGCGCGGCCCCGGTTCGCACGGCCCTTTTCTTCAACATCCTGAAGGCTGAAACGCTGGTGATCTTCGGCTGCATCCGGGACCAGTTGAGCGGAAAGGAAAAATCCGGGGCGGGGGAAGACCTGTTCGGCGCCGTCATGGCGGACTTTGCCGCTAAAACCGAACGCTATGCCCAAGACATGCGGGGGGGGAATCTTTCGGTATTCAGCGCGGGGGAGGCCCAATGCGGCGCCTGCATGTACCACCGGGTTTGCAGGACCCTCTACACGGTAAAGGGGGAACGGAACCTTATTGCCGCGGCCCTGCCGGGGGAACACAATGGCTGAGGGCTTACTGAAACTGAACAGGGAACAGGAGGAGGCGGTAAACCGCGACAGGAATGTTGTGGTGGCCGCCGGGGCGGGGTCGGGGAAAACCTCGGTCCTGGCAAACCGCTATGTCAGGCTTATCACCCGGGGGGGGCTGCGGGTAGATCAAATCCTCACCCTTACCTTTACCCGGAAAGCCGCGGCCCAGATGTTCCAGCGGATTCACCGGGCCCTGGGTGTCGAAGCCCGGACCGGAACCGGGGAGGCCGCCCGGACTGCGCTCAAAGATTTTTTCCACGCCCATATTCAAACGCTGGATTCCTACTGCGTGTATATTGTGAAGCAGGGGGCCTCCCGCTACGGCATCAGGCCGGATTTCAGCGTGGACGACGAGGGGGCCCGGGAACTGGCAAACCGGGAAAGCCTCCCCTTCCTGATCTCCCATCTGAACCACCCGGCCCTGGAACGGCTCTACCGGGAAAAACGGCCCCAGGATATTGCCCGCGATATCTTTGCGGCCTCCGCCTTTAGCTACGGCTCTATCGACCAGGCGCCCTCGTATACCCGGGGAACCGCCGCGCAGTTCGCCCTTATCCGCGCCGAATGGAAGAAGGTCCGGGAAAGCCTGCTGACCCTGATCGATGAATTGACGCAGCACTGTGCGGAAGATCCCCAGGACAAGTTCCATGCCCAACTGTGCCCGCTGCTGGATCGTTTCGGGACCCTTCGGGACTGTCTTACGGAAGCGGAGATGGGGGAATATTTCAATACCCTGCTGAACTCCGGGGAGCTTTCGGTTGTCAGGGCGGAGACTCACCCCCTGCGGAAGCAGATGTGCCAATGGCTGCAGACGCTGCATAGCATTGCCTATGCCCGGGCAAATGTGGGAAAGCGGAATTCCGAAGCAAAGGCCGCGGCGCTTAAACTCCGCCGTCTCTTTTCCGGCATCTCGTCAATTCTGGTCTACGCGCTCCAGGGGGGGATCATCCTTTCGGTCATGGCCCTGCTGGACGAATTTCAGCAGATCTATGTGGAAAAGAAACGGGCCCAGGGTATCCTTACCTTTGCCGATGCGGCCCGCCTGGCCCGGACCATCCTGCGGGACCAGAAAGACATACGGAACAACGAAAAAGCCTCGTTTAAGGCCATCATGATCGATGAATTCCAGGACAACAATATTTTACAAAAAGAACTGCTGTTCCTGCTGGCGGAAAAACAGGGTCGCTGCATTGGCGGCAGTGATGCCGATGGCAGTGATGCCGATGGCATACCGGAGGCCGGGGACCTGGAGGAAGAAAAACTGTTTTTTGTGGGGGACGAAAAACAGTCCGTCTACCGGTTCCGGGGGGCGGATGTTTCGGTATTCCGGTCGCTTAAAACCGGACTTGCCGCAGAGGACCTGAACCTCAGCATCAACTACCGTTCATCACCGGAACTGATAGCCCTCTACAACGCGATTTTTGGGGGCAGCCTCTGCGACTCCACCGGCGCGGCCCCCCTCTTTCAACATGCCGCTGTGTTTCCGCCCCCCACCGCGCTCCCCCCCTACGAGGCGGACTACAGCCCCCTTAAGGCGGGAACGGACCGGCAGGGAAGCGCGGCGGTCTATATTTTGGACAGCGGTGGCCGGACCGAAGACGATGACGAGGCCGGCGGCGAAGAGGCCGGGGAGACGCTTGCAGGGGAGCAGATCAAGGGGGAGCAGCTTAAAGACGATGAAAACGAAGCGGCCTTTATCGCCGCCAGGATTCGGGATCTGCTGGAAGAAAAAGACGAGGCCGGAACCCCCCGTTACGAACCCGATGACATTGCCATCCTTTTCCGCACCCGCAGACCCCAGTATTTTTTTGAAAAACACCTGAGATTCCTCCACATTCCCTATGCGGCGGAGGGCCTGAGTGGATTCTTCGCCGACGGCCCGGTGAACGACATGGCCGCATTCCTCCGGCTTATCGCCTATCCCCTGGATACGGAGGCCTATGCCATCTACCTCCGTTCCCCCTTCGCGGGGCTTTCCCTTGAGGGGCTTTCGCTCTGCATCGACGACTTTAACCAGGTCAGAGGCCGGAAGCCGGGCCTGGCCGGGGGACAGACAACAAGCCGGGCAGGGACCGGGGAAACCGGTTCCCCAACCGAAGGTTCCCCGGCCGGCGGCGCGGACCAACTGCAGCCCTTTTCCCTGACTCCGGCCCTGCCGGATGAAGGGGACCGGCGGGCTTGGAAACAGGGCGGGGAACTGTACCGGCGGATCAGGGAAAGGGCCGCGGACCTTTCGATTGGACAGTTGTTGAACGAACTCTGGTACCGGGAGGGCTACCGCTACGAGACCGCCTGGAACCCCGGAACCCACGCCCACCGGGAACTCTTTGACTACCTCTACAGCCAGGCCCTAAAGGCCGACGAACAGGGCCTGAGCATCGCCGCCTTTAGCGACTATCTTGAGGCCCTGCGGGAACAGGAAGAAACCCTGGACGATACGGAGATTCCCCTGGAACGGAGCGGGGCAGTCCGGCTTCTTACGGTCCACAAGAGCAAGGGGCTGGAATTCAAGGTGGTGTTTATCGTCTGCTGCGGTAAGCGGAGCAGGGGAACGGGGAACCGCGGGGACCTTTACTACTCTGCCGCCCATGACAGCCTCTCGTTCAACCCCCCGCTGCCGCCTGAATGTGCGGGCCTCGATAAGATAAAACGGAATTTCTTCTACGAGCAGGAGCGGCAGGAAGAACGGCGAAGGGAAACCGCAGAACTCAGGCGGCTCCTCTACGTGGCCATGACCCGTTCCCGGGAGCGGCTGTTCCTCAGCGGCAGCTTCCCGCTGAAACTGGGGGACAGGGACCTGCTCAGCGGCCTGGCGGAGGAGATAAACAGGAAGATCGCCCTTAAAGACGGGGAAGATACAAAACAGGGCATTGACGGCCTTGCGGGGGACAGAATCCTGGACAACGGCACCTTCTTCGGCCTTCTGCTTCCGGTGCTGGCGGAACCCCGGGGTGCGGAGCCTGGCTCCGGCCCCGGACCGGAGAGCTGGCCCCCCTATCTGCAAACCGGTCTTATCCCCCCCCTTACCGCGGAGGAACTGCGGAACCGGGAACGCGGAGAGCGGCGTTACCCCAATACCCGTTCCGGCCTAAGCCGCTTCCTGGAAGATGCGGGGCCCTTGTACACAGGCCCCAGGGTTCTGCACAGCCCGGTCATAGGGCCGGATCACCTGAATGCCAGCGCTATCCAAGATCTAAACTTGATCCACAAAACAACGTGTTCCAGCAGGGCCTCAAGTTTAGCCCAGGATGGGGAGGGGACCGACGACCTCCGGCGCCGCTCTTGGCGTTGCCTCTGGCGATATGACCCGGACCTGTCGGGCCGGCCTGCGGTGGACATCTTTGAACAGGTCGATCCCATCCTCCTCAAGAACGGGCTGGAACGGAGCTTTGCCGAATTCGGAACCCTGGCCCACCTCTGCGTAGAAGAACAGCTCCCCTCCCCCGGACAGGACAGCCGGGAGACCCGGATTCCCCCGGGCCTGGCCGGAAGGTTCAGCCCCGCGGAGATGCAAATATTGCTGGAAGCGGGAAAAAGCATCGCCGGACGTTTCCTGGCCTCCCCCCTGGGGGAAGAAGCCCAAGCCGCCCCGTTCCGCCGCGGCGAATATCCGTTCCGCTGCCTCAAGAATATCCCCACCGGGGACATCTTTATCAATGGGATCATCGATCTGCTCTTTGAATGGGATAACGAAGTCCGGGTCGTTGACGTTCAGACCGACAGCATCGAAAGGCCGGAAGAACACCTGGCCCAAAGGACCATCTACCGGCAGGCGGCCCGGGAACTCCGGGGGAAGCCCTGCAGAGTGTGGCTCTACTACCTGCGCAGCGGCTGGGCAGTGGAGATCGAAGACCCCGTTTAACCCCCGCTCAAGCTAATAGTGGCGTGGCGTGTTTCATTGCATTTATATACTTCAAATATTT
>JAISFT010000106.1 GCA_031263435.1 Treponema sp.
AATTATTGCAGGTTTAGCAGCATTGATAGGTCTTGGCAAAAAAGAACAGGATGAACTTGAAAAAGAAAAAGAAATCACTTTTCCGGATAACGATTTTCCAAATGAATGGGAACAACCAAAGGTTTACCAATGGCCCGAGAGCGCGGAAGCGTGTAATTGACAGGTATGATTATCAACAAAAACCTCCGTGAAACTCCGTGTTCCTCCGTGGTAAATTTTCCTCCGCGTTTATCCTGCTTTGCGGACAGTCTTACAGACTAATTCCCCGTGGCCGCCCGGAAGGCGGTCCATACCCGCTCGTGTTCCTCTTCCGCGGCTTCGTTTACAAGCCGCAGGGTTTCCATGTTTATATTGAAGCCTTCGGGAAGGGTAAGGTATTTCCGGTACGCCTCGCCGATAAAGGGTTCCGAGGCAATAAAGGTACAGTAGTACCCAAGGTTTTCAAAGCAGGCCGCGCCGCGCCGGGCGTCCATGATGTAGTTGAGAAAGGCCTGGGCGGCAACAGGATTCGGCGCCTTGGCCGGAACAAACGCCGCCATAAGGCCGTAGCCGATCCCCTCTCTGGGGAACACCATTTTAAGATCGGGATTTGCCAGCATCGCCTTGGTGGCATGATCGGTGTACATCAACGCTACCGATACTTCCCCGGAAAGAAGATCGTCCTGGAGGTTGTCATCCTTGATAAGCCGGATATTCGGCGCCAGGATGAGCATTAATTTTCCTGCCTCGGCGATGATCGCCGGGTTTTCCTCGTTGTAGCTTTTCCCCAGGACTTTCAGAGCCATTCCGTTGATCACCCGGGAATTGCCGGTTATTCCGATTTCCCCCCGAAGTTTACTGTTCCACAGATCGGCAAAACCGTTTATCTCCACCCCGGCACGGGAAGGATCATACACAATGGTCTGCACCCCTGCCCCGTAGGGAACGGTATATTCACCCTGGGGATCATAAAAGGGCAGCAGGTACATAGGGTTAATATTCGGGTAGTTGGGAATTTGGTTCTTGTCAAGTTTCTGCGCCAGACCCCCGGTGATAACCGCTTCAACAATATAGTCGTCGGCGATCACCAGGTCGTAGCCGCCGCCATTCGCCGCTTCAAGTTTTGAAAGCATCGTCTCGTTGGAATCGAAGTTGACATAGTTTATCCGGTAGCCCGTTTCTTTTTCAAAACTTCTCATTATCTCCGCCGGGAACATGCCTTCCCAGGTATAGAGGGTTAAACGTTTATCGCTACCGCCGCCGCAGCCTGAAAAACAGAAAAACAGAAAAGCGGCCAGGACAAGCCTGATCCAGTTTTGAAACAAGCTCAAAGAAATAATTTTTTTCATTAATTGGCTCCTTCGGTTTTATTATTATCGTCCTGCGCGGTTCCCCGGAAGCGGTAAATCGCTGCGGCGGCCAGGGCCAGCGCTACGGTTACCGCGAACAGCAGGGTGCAGAGGGCGTTGGTTTTCGGCGTTACGCCGAACCTCATCTGGGAATAGATTCTGATGGGCAGGGTGTTGGTATCCACCCCGGTAACAAAGACACTGATGATCACGTCGTCAAAACTCATGGCAAAGGAGATCATCATCCCGGACACCAGGGCGGGGGCGATCATGGGCAGGGTGATGTCGTAAAAAGCCCGGAATTCCCCGGCGCCCAGATCCTTCGCGGCCTCCACATAACTTTTGTCGAGCCCGTCCAGCCTGGCCTTGACCAGGAGGTACACGTAGGGTACGCACATAACCGTGTGGGCAATTACCAGGGTAAGCATACCGAAAGGGAGGGCCAGAAGTGAAAAGAAGGCCAGGGATACCATCCCCATGACGATCTCCGGAATCATCAGGGGCAGAACCGCCAGTTGTTCTGCCATTTTTCCCCCAGGAAGACGGGCGCGGGAAAAACCTGTTGCTGCCAGGGCCCCTATGATCCCTGCGGAAAGGCTCGCGGTAAGTCCCAGCACGATGCTGTTCCTTAAAGCGGTAAACATAACCCGGTCCCGGAATAGTTCCGCATACCACTGGAAGGAAAAACCGGCCCACAGGGAACTTATCCTGCTCCGGTTGAAGGAGTAGAGGATCACCAGGAGAATCGGCACGTACATCAGGGTAAGAACCAGGCCGATGTATATCCCGGAAAACAGCTTCCCCTTTGATTTCACAGAAGCCCTCCCCGGGAAAGGCCGGCTGCCATGCCTTCCTTCCTGCCGCTTCCAAAACTGGAGATTCTGCTGTAGAGACCCATAAACAGGGTGCTCAACAGTATCAGGGCCACGCTCAAAGCGGCGGCAAAGGGCAGATCGTGGGCCTTCATCAACTGTTCCTGGATAAGGTTCCCCACCAGCACCACTTTGTTGCCCCCCAGGATATCGGCGATAAAAAAGAGACCCATAGAGGGGATGAATGTCAGGATAACACCGGCCCAAAGCCCCGGCATGGTGAGGGGCAGGGTGACGGTAAGGAAGGCCGTAACGGGACTTGCCCCCATAAGCCGGGCCGCCTCCACAAGGCCCCAGTCCATCTTTTCCGCGCTGGCATACACCGAATAGACCATGAAGGGGAGGAGTGCATAGACCATGCCGGTAACTACCGCAGGGTAGGTGTACAGCATGTGGAGAGGTTCTTTTATAAGACCTAGGGCCCCGAGGAACGTATCCAGCACCCCGTTGGCCCGGAACACGATGATCCAGCCGTAAAGACGCATCAGCGAATTGGTCCAGAAGGGGATGATGAGGAGCAGCATGACCCGGCTCCGCCAGACCTTGCCCAGCCGGGCCATAAAATACCCGAAGGGGTAGCCGGCAAGAATTACCAGGACAGTGCTGTACAGGGCCAGGATAAGGGATTCTTTAAAGGTGGCGGCGTATTCGGGAATTCCAATCCGGCTGTAGTTCCGCAAGGTAAAGTTCAGGCTTACCCCCCCGATGCCTTCCCGGCGGAGGAAACTAAGGACGAGCATATAAACCAGAGGGCCCAGGATAAATATAAAGGCAAAGAGGTAGAAGGGCAGGGCCATAAGAAAAGCGGCGCTCTTTCCCCTGGAGGCAGGGGATCTCCCTCCCCCGGTTCCGGCGATCAATTCCGGTCTCCAGCGGGTCCGCCGGCTGCCGCGCCGGGAAGGGGCCCATCCTCCGGCGGGTCATCCACCGGCACGGCCTTTTCCCTGGCCCAGGAGACCCTGACCAGATCGCCCCTTTCCAGGGGAGAGTCTATCCCATGGCGGCTGGCGGTGATTTTTTCCCCGCCTTCGGCGCCGGACTTGTCAACCAGGGCGGCGCTGATCCGTAGCTGCCCCCCCACAAAGCTTTTTTCGGTTACCCGGGCCGGCAGACCCAGGCTAAGATCTTCAGCCGAAGATCCCTGCCAAGCCTTCTCCTGTCCGGCGGAAGATTCCGGTTTTTTTACCGGCTCCATATTCACCCATTCGGATCGCACCGCCAGGGTAAGGCCCGAAACCTTGACGATGTTGGCGTTCCCCACGAAACGGGCCACAAAACTTGTCCGCGGCCTATCGTAGATATCCACTGGCCGGCCTATCTGTTCAAATTGTCCGTTCCGCATCACCGCGATACGATCCGACATGGTAAGGGCTTCCTCCTGATCGTGGGTTATGTAGATAAAGGTAATGCCAAGCTGCCGCTGGAGCCGTTTCAATTCGGTCTGCATCTGTCTGCGGAGTTGCAGATCCAGGGCGCCCAGGGGTTCGTCCAGAAGCAGCAATTTGGGCCGGTTCACCATGGCCCGGGCCACCGCCACTCGCTGTTTCTGCCCGCCCGAAAGTTCCGCCGGCATACGCCGGCCATAACCCGAAAGCTGTACCATGGCCAGGGCTTCCTCGACCCTTTCACGAATGCTATTCCGGGGCAGTTTTTTCAGTTTTAAACTGTAGGCGATATTAGCCGCCACGGTCATGTGGGGAAAGAGGGCGTAATTCTGGAAGACCATGTTTACATTCCGCCGGTTGGGCTCCCTGTCCGTTACGTCCTCCCCGGCGATAAAAACCTTTCCCGAATCGGCCTGTTCAAGCCCCGCGATGATCCGCAGGGTAGTGGTTTTGCCGCAGCCCGAGGAACCCAGCAGGGTAACAAATTCCCCGGCCCTTACGGACAGGGACACATCCTTCAATACCCTTGTATTACCGAAAGTCTTGCCGATCTCTTCCAACCGTAAAAGCGCTTGTCCGTCTATACTTTCCATTTAGCCGCCTCTCAAAGGGACAAAAAATATCCCGCCGCCATGTATCCGCCAAAGGCCAGGATCAGAATGGCGATTACGTAGGGCAGTTTGGCACGGTAGTAGGCCATAGGGTTACAGCCCAGCATGGATCCGATAAAGAAAATGTCGCCCAGGGCTATCTCGTTGCCGATAAAACCCGCCGCGCAGACCGCCCCCAC
>JAISFT010000217.1 GCA_031263435.1 Treponema sp.
TTTACGACTCCTTCTTCTCCGACGTCAAAGCCCCGGAATTTGCCGATAGAAGCGGGGGGTGATCTTTTCCCGCGTGAATTAGCTGCCGTAGGGGGTGAAGTTTTCCCTGGTTATTGACAGAGAATTTTTATCGATGCCAAGAATTTTGCCTTTTTAGTTGTTGTGTAACAGTTAAAACGTTTCTTGAAATTTGTAGGGAAACGTTACAGACATCGGAGCGCAAGGGATAGGAGGGGTTTAGACCCGCCGCAGGCGGGGCCGGAGCGGCAGCGGAGCCCCGGAAAGCCCAGTCCCCCGCCGGAGGCGGGGGATGCGCCCATTAAGAAATCCCACGGGCCTCCGCGGTGAAATTCCGGAACACCACCTTTTCGGCGGGTTTGGCATAGAGATCGTAGTGACGCTGATTGAGCGCCTGGTCCGGGTCGTAGAGATCCGCCCCCCAGGACCATAAGCCGTAACCCTCTACCCAGGGCCGCTTTTTGGTATGCTCGAACATCTCCGTGTACCAGGATTCCTGATCCTCCGGGTCCGCGGGGCCCTGAAGACGCCAGGAATTGGGCTCGTGCATGGAACCGGCGGTGCTCATGGTACCGATTTCCGCAAAAAAGAAGGGTTTGTTGTGCCGCTTTACGACCTTTTCAATGCGATCCAACTGGGGCTCCCAGGTGCCGGAGGGGTAATAGCCGCTGGAGGAAATCACATCCACCGCGTCCCACCAGGACACCTGATCCTCGTGGTACTTGTCGGTGTTGTAACTTACGGGCCCCGGGAAATCGGCCTTTACCTTGGCGATAAGGGCGCGCCACTCCTGTTCCCGCCGTTCGCTGGAGCACATCTCGCAGCCGGCGATGAACATGACGCAGCCGGTCTCCCGGGCCAGGACCGCGTAATGGCGCTGGAATTTTTCGTGGGAGCTGAACCACTTGCCCCAAGCGGTTTCTTCCGCGGTCCCCACGTCGAGGAAATTGATGAAGGCCCGCCAGGAACCGTTCTTACAGTTCACCGTGGGCTTCATGATCACCTGGAGGGGCTTGCCGGCGGGGGTTTTAAGGGTTTGGATGTATTTGACGATCTCCGTCAGTTCCTTATCGTCCGGGGAGCCGGGGCCCGTAAAGTCGATCTCCGTGGACTGGGGATCGTCCTGCAAGCCCGCGGGGGTAAGGATGATGTGGCTTGCCCCGGTACGGGCCGCCAGCTTGTTCAGGCTGATTTTGGCGTTGGCCCCGGCCAGCACCCCCTTCCGCGGGAAGGGGGCAAAGTTGACAGCGTTGATCTGTTCCATCGATTAATCTCCTTACTGCCGAATAGTTGCCGCATAACGGCCGCGCGGATTGCTACACGTTTCGAAGCCGCAGGCCGCCGTCCACCAGCACCGTGGAACCGGTCTGGTAGCGGAAAGCGTCGGTCACCATGCAGGCGACCACGTCGCCGATATCCTCGGGCTCTCCAATCCGGCCCAGGGGCAGGCGGGGCAGTTTCTTCCGGTCCCCCTCCTGTTTGGGGGGAGGCGGGTTGTCCCGGCCCAGGTTGCTGACCACGGCGCCGGGGGCGACGGTATTTACCCGGATGCCGTAGGGGGCCAGATCCACCGCCAGGCACTGCATCAAAGCCTCCTGGGCGATCTTGGTGGCGGTGTAAACCGCCTGCGGCGGCAGGGGGTACAGGGCGTTTACCGACGTGGTGATAACGATGCTGCCGCTGTTCTGCCGCTTCATCGCCTCCGCGGCCCGCCGGCAGCAAAAGAGCGTCCCCTTTAAGTTGGTGTCGAAAAGCCGGGTCATCTCTTCGGCGCTTGTCTCCAGGGCCCGCTTCATCACGGAGATCCCCGCATTGGCCGCCAGAATATCCAGCCTTCCGTCATTTTCCGCGTAGTAGGCGTCAAAGAAGGCGTCTATTTCTTCTTGATTCATCAAATCGACCTGGTAGCCCTTGCTCTTCGTCCCCAGGGCGATCAATTCGGCGCTGACTTTTTCGATAGACCGGGGGTCCCGGCCGACTATTGCCACATCCGCCCCCAGGTTGGCCAGGGACTTCGCAATCCCCATGCCGATGCCGGAGTTGCCGCCGGTCACCACCGCCTTTTTACCGTCCAGGCAGAAAATGCGGTTGATGTAATCCATGTTCATGGGATTCTCCTTCCGGCCTAATATTTCAGCAGCAGGTTGAGCATCTTCCGATCCAGTTGATGTCCCTGGTAATCCTCGTACCGCACGTCCCGGCGCTTGGTATCTAAGATGCCGAAGCCGCCGGTAAAATTCCACAGGGCGAACCCGATGTTGTAACTTTTGAGGATCGACAACAGATCCTCCATCCAGCGCAGGGCGATCTCGTGGGGTACGGTGCTGTTGGCCCCGCCCTCTCCGCAGTGGACCCCCATGTTAAAGGCCCCCGCCGCGGCCGCCCAGGCCCGGTAGTGCCGGTCCAGCCGCTCCAATGACCACGGCTCGGTTCCCGCCAGGCCGCCGGGCCAGACCGGGTAGGGAAACCGGCTGTCCGTATCCACCCAGGAAGCCCGGTAATGAGAAACCCCCGCGGGGATGTAGCCCCGGCAGCTTTGGCCGCACTGTTCCTTGGCCAGATCCCCCAGATCCGCCATGGGGTAGTTCCCCCCGGCAATGCCGTCGATAAGGCAGAGGCGGCCCGGATCGATCCGGTGGATCGCCCGGACGGCGGTCCGCATCACCCGGCTGTGGACTTCGGGGATCACGTTGAAGGGTTCGTTGAGCATATTAAAACTTACCCGGTCGTAGGCCTCGCCGCGGTAGCGTTTGGCAAAGAGTTCCCAGTGTTCCACAAAGGAATCCACCGCCGCCTGATCTTTCCACAGATCAAAGGGCTCGGCGAACTCGGGGTTCACGCTGTACCCCGGCCCCCGGTGGAAGGCGATGTTCACATGGATGCCGTAGCGTTCCCCCCAGCGGACCGCCTGATCCAGGGGGGCCAGCCGGTCTTCCACTATTTTATGGGGGTCCCGGTTTTCCACCCAGAAGTGGTAGGTAAGGGGAAGGCGGACGAAATTGAATCCCCACTCGGCTATGAGCCGGAAATCTTCCTCGTTATAACAGCCCGGCGATTTTGAAGTGAACATACCCATTAGGTTAAAACCCTTCCACCGGGGCAATACATTCTGCATAAACATGGCAACCTCCAATCAGGGAACTTGTTCGAGAACCCGGCGGTTCCCGCGGACCGGCGTCCGTTTCAATTAATACTTTTAATACTTCCGCAGCACTTCCAGCATCTTTTTATCGAGTTTATGGCCGCGGTAATCTTCGTAGGATACGTCGGCGCGGTTGGAATCCAGCACCCCAAAGTCGCCGGAAAACTCCCACTGGGCGTAGCCGATATTATGGGATTTTAGAATCGACAGCAGATCATCCAGCCACCTCAGGGCCGCGTCGTGGGGGCAGTTGTGGTTGGAGCCGCCTTCCCCGCAGTGGACCCCCATTTCAAAGGCCTCCCCCATGCCGGCCCAAGCGTCGTAGTGGGCGTCCAGCCGCTCGCGGGTCCAGACCTCATTCCCCGCAAGCCCTCCGGGCCAAATCGGGTAGGGGAAATTAGATTCCGTATCCACCCAGGGGGCCCGGTAATGGGAAACCCCCGCGGGAATGTAGCCCCGGCAGCTTTGACCCACGTTTTCCTTCGCCAGGTCCCCCAGATCCGCCAGGGGGAAGTTCCCGCCGGAAAGGCCGTCCACCAGACAAAGCCTGTCGGGGCTGATCTCGTGGACCGCCCGGGCAGCCGCCCGCATCACCCGGCCGTGATCTTCCACGGAGGCCCGGGAACTCTCGTTGAGCATATTGAAACTCACCAGCCCCGCCCTTTCCCCCCGGTAGCGTTTGGCAAAGAAAACCCAGTGCCGCACAAAGCAGTCCAGCGCCTCATCGTCCTTCCACAGATCAAAGGGCTCCTGAAACCCGCTGGTCCTGTCCGGCCGGTCGTGGATGCAGTAGCCCGGCCCCCGGTGGAAACCGATGTTCACATGGACGCCGTACCGTTCCCCCCAACGAACCGCCTGATCAATAGGGGCCAGCCGGTCCTCGATAATGTTGAAGGGCTCCCCCTCATCGGTCCAGAAACGATAGCTTAAAGGAAGCCGCACAAAATCGAAGCCCCAATCGGCTATCATCTGAAAATCTTCCTCGTTGTAATGCCCGGGGCTCCGTCCCTTAACGTAGACCCCCAACAAGTTAAAGCCCCGCCAGCGGGGTATCGCGGTCTGCCGGTACATGGTACCTCCTATGCCTTCATTGGATTGCGCAGAAAAAGTATCAGGACTCCGGGAGAAAATATCAAGGGCGCTAAGATATGGGCCGACAATTCCAAATTCAAAAAACGGACAAATTTCCTGCTTGCATGAGCCGATAAAACCCTCCGCCGTTGAAAATTTCTTTCTTCATTGTCTCTGCGACAACAATTCCCTGTTCAAAGGAGGGTGCTCCTTGCCGTTCCAGCGTACAAAGGTGCGGATGTCTGTGCAAAAATGGGGAATCCCAAAGGGGACCCCGTTTTTGCGCAGACAGGGGCCGCGTTGTTTCGGCCTTTTTACGGCAAGGAGTATGCCTCGGACAGTTGAATTCGGAATTGCTGGATATGGGCGTATCCCCGCCTCCGGCGGGGTCGGGCTGTGGAACGCTCCCGCGTTCCAGTGCTCCAATTTCTCGACTCAAGGTTGGAGTTTCACGAAGTGAAACTCCGGAAACAAAAAACCGTAGGTTTTTTGTTCACGATCCCTTACGCGGGCCGAACGGCTGCGCCGTTCGGCCTTGGCTGACTGCAACATTTTTCTGGGCTGATAATGAGCCTCCGCAGGGCAAGCCCTGCGGTATCTTAAGCGTTGCGTTGGTTTGAGCGGAGGCTCGTTCTGTAAGGAAATTTATAATACCGTCTGGTTTAATACCAAATCTTGGTAGGCGTTGCCTTATGTGAGCCGCGGCAAGCCGCGGGGTATTAAACCAGACTTTGCGAATAAAAAACCCTTTAGCCCCGGGGCGGGGCTTTTAGTCAACAATTAAGAATTTTTCCACGGACGGTTTTTATCCAGCCAGCCGTGTTTTTTCCAATAGTCTCTATCATAGGGATTTCCAAACTTTTTCTGCGTCATCCTAAAAAACGCGAACATTATTTTTGTCTTTAAACTTGGTTTTACTTTATTTAATTTCAATAAAATCCTGCGCGATAAATTTTCGATCTTTTGTTCGATTTTTCTTCTTCGTTTTTCAGTTACATCTTCCCATTTTGCGGCATAGACGGCATAACCGAGGGTAAATATTTTGCTGACGCCCCAATATTTTAAACTCAGCGTCATATCGTTAATTGCGGTACGCATTCCCCCGCCGCCGGCTGTTGATACTACCAGGGCCGTTTTTGAAAACATGGATTTATTCGGCCTGTGCACCATAAATTGAAATCCAAAATGGTCAAGGAGCGCCTTCATCTGCCCGGTAACATGAAATACATACACAGGACTTGCTAAAACAATCAATTCCGCATTCCAGATCGCGTTTTTTATAGGGGTAATGTACTCTTGATGGGGGCAAAGCTCTTCCCCCTTCATAAAACAGTTATTGCAGCCGATACAGAAATGGGGCATGTTTTTAGGTAAGAAAAATTCCACTAAATCATTTTCGTTAATTTTTAGTTTATTTTTTAACAGTTGTACTGCATTATAGGTGCTTCCCTTATGTTCAACTCCGTAAATTATTACCGTTTTCATATCAACCTTAAAATACCGCAATTTCTAATTTTTGTCTATGGAACCCCTTTCAAAACTACGGTACTAGCGGAATGATTACACTAAAACCACTGATAAACCTTTACTGTATTTAAGAACAACCACGGAGTTGCACGGAGGAACACGGAGTTTTTTTGTTACCTATCCGGCTTTCCTCCGTGAAAATCTGTGTCCTCCGTGGTTCTTTTTCCTCTTCCGCGCAAGGGATAGGAGCGGTATCCTTTTTTGCCGCAGGCAAAAAAGATACAAGCGGATAGCCCGGTTTCCGGCGCGGAGCGCCGGAAATGCGCCCATAAAAATTCTTTTACGGTTAAGATCCGCTAGGATTTTATCATCTTTCCCATTTCTTCCAGGGTTCTTTTCTTTTTGTTTTTGTAGATGTAGTAGGTGATAAGGGAAGTTACCAGGGCCCCGATGCTGTCCAGGATCAGGTCGGACATGGTGTCCCGCAGGCCGCTTCCCTGGTAGGGTCTTCCCATCAGTATTTCCGTATCGCTTAGATCCCATTTTTGGTTGGCGCTGCCGATGAGGGCGTCGCAGGAAAATTCCATAATCTCCCAGAAGACTCCCATGGTAACGGCGAAGGCAAAGGAAAACAGTGATACTAAGAGGGGGCTTATATCCATGCTGTACCGGTAATTGATTTTATAAATGACGATGAATCCGATAAAGCCGGTGATGATTCCCGACATGGTGTGGAGCAGGTCGTCCCACCAGAAGAATTTGTAGTACAGCTTAAA
>JAISFT010000243.1 GCA_031263435.1 Treponema sp.
CGGAACCACTCAGGCTACGATCCCTGCCTTTCCCTGTCCCTGCTCCTCCACGATTCCGGCAAACCCCTCTCCGAATCCTCCGGGGGCCACCGTTTCCAGGCCCATGCCGAACTGGGCGCCCGGGTAGCCCGCCGCTTCCTGGGCCGTCTGGGCTTTGGCGCGGAACTTATCGACAAGGTGGCTTGGCTCGTCAAAAACCACATGCTCCCCGCGGCCATGCCCCGGCTCCCCCTTATCCGCACCCAGGAGATCATGGAAGCCCCCCTGTTCCCCACCCTGATGGAACTGTACCGTTGTGATGAATCTTCATCGTTCAAAGGACTCGACGGGTATTATGAAAGCAGCGCCGCCTACCGGCAGTACCTGAAATACCGCCGCAACCCCTACCGCAGCGCCGACGGGAAGAAGACGGGGAACCAGAGGTAGGCAGCGGCTTTTCGGGGTTTCCCCCGGCCCTGCCGGAATACGCTGTTCTACGGGCCAGGTTTAGTGCTTGGGGCGGAGTTCTTCATTCGACTTTGAACCGGCCTACCTCTTTGACCAGCACATCAATGCTTTCCTTATTCGTAGTGCTGATCTCATTCACCCGCGTTACCGCAACGTTGATCTGCTCCGCGCCGGTAGCCATTTCATTCATGCCGTTGGTAATTTCCTGGGTTGCCATTTCAAGATTTTTACCCTCGGTAATCACCTCCCGGCTGCCCTCAAGCATCTCGTCGGAACCACCCTTTACCATCTGGGTAATATCGTTAAGCTGCCCAATTACTTCAAGGATCTGCTGACTCCCCACGCTCTGCTCTTCCATAGCATTCCGGATATTTTCAGTCTGCTCGGAAACCGTCTTAACCCCACTGTCGATGGCTTCGAACTTGTTCAGCACGTTATCCGTGGACTTGGTAATCTTGTCGATGGAATCTTTGATCTTTTTGAGTACCGTACTGATGGTCTTTGACTGCTCCCCGCTGGATTCCGCCAATTTGCGGATCTCATCGGCCACGACGGCAAAACCCTTCCCTGCCTCCCCGGCATGGGCCGCTTCGATAGCGGCGTTCATCGAAAGCAGGTTGGTCTGACTGGCAATGTTCTCCATCACCGCATTGATCTCCAGCAGGCCCTCGGACTCCCGGGCAATCTCCTGAATGTCTGTCGCCACTTCCTGAAGCCCCGTGCGGCCTACCTCCGAAGAATCAAGGAGGTCCTTCACGCTTTCAGTATTTTTGTTCAGGGTGGTGGTTACGGACTGGATATTGGCAATCATCTCCTCAATGGCGCTGGAAGATTTGGATACACTGGCGCTCTGTTTGTCCACATTACCGTTCAGCTTGTCAATGTTAACGGTGATCTGCTCCATCGTCGCATTGGTCTCGGTAACGGAGGCGCTCTGGTTAAGCACCCGGCCCTTAATGCTCTGAATATTGCTGGTAATCTCGTTGATCGCCGCAGCGGTCTCCGTCATGTTACTGGCCAGCTCATTCCCAATGTCAAAGAGGGCTACCGCCTGCTGTTTGATGGTAATCACCAGGATTTTGATTTTCTCCAGAGTCTGGTTAAAGTACCGGCCCAGATCACCAATCTCGTCCTGGGAACGGACATCAATGGTCTTGGTCAGATCTCCCTCTCCCTCAGAAATATCTTTAAGGGTAAGGGCTACATTGACAATAGGCTTGGCAATACTGCCGGCAACAAAGAAGGTGACCGCCCCCGCAATAATAATGGCAACAACTACAATAATAATGGCGATCCGGGTAAGCGCGTTCACCGCCGCCAGGACATCAGCTTCGGGAACCGAGGTAAGAATCGTCCATGCGTTTTTTACCTCTCCCACCTTAAAGGGATAGCTTTCAAATATACGCCCGTTGTTTTTTCCCGAATTCGGATGCCCGGATCTAAGGGTTTCCAGGGTATCATTCACCGCCTGCTGGCCAAGAATGGCAACCGAATCGGGATCGCTTATCTTTTTCCCCACCATGTTTGAATTATAGTGGGCCGTAATAGTTCCGTCGGTGGCATACATAACAGCCCGCCCGGTCCCATAGGGCTGGATCTGGACAATAGTCTCGGAAGATGAAGTAAGATCCACCATGATCCCCACCCTTCCGACGATCCTGTTACCAACAATGATGGGGTAGCAAAGCCTTGTGGCAAAAATCGGTTTCCCGGCATAGGTTGACCAATAGGGCGCGCTTAAGACCGGGTCGGCGCTGTCCATATTGGCGGTAACATCAGCGTACTGCTCGTAGTCCGACAGCGAACGTTTTTCAAGAACCCCCGTCCGCCGGGAATACCAGGGCATGTATCTGCCCGTCGAATCGGTCCCCGGATCGGCAGTAAAGGCCGCGTCGTTTCCGTCAATGGCGTTGGGTTTCCAGATGGAAAACATCCCCATAAAGTTTGGGTTGGATTCCATGATAGACAGTATAGTATTTTCATAACGGACGCGCCGTTCCTCAGCCGGAATATTTTCAAATGAAACCATTATATCCGCCAGCGTTTTTGCCACCGAAAAATAATTTTCATAGCGACTCTGCATCATCATAGAGTATCTGCCGGTTAGTTCTTCCAGATTGGAAAAGGCCGCGTCGGTTTGCAGGTTCCGCGCCCGGATAAGCAGAACAACCGATACTCCTGCTACGGCAAGTACCAACAGGATCGAAGTCAGCAAGGTGAGCCGCAATTTTAGTCTCATACATACCCCCAAAAGTCAAAAAGCAATAGTTTTTTGACTTTAAGTATAATCTACAATGTTAATAAAGACAACAAAATCGGACAAAAATCATGAACAGCATAAAAAATTCCGGTAATTTTTCCCGATCCCTCAGACAAATGCCTCTTTCAACAGCGGTAAATTCAGTTCCGGATAAACCGGAAACCTGTCTAAAAGCACTTTAACCCGCTCCAGAGCCTCTTTTTTGGCGGATTTCTCGATAATATAGTGCGCCTTACTCTTTTTTGAAGGATTTTTAGCATCCGGGGCAGGATTAGTGTTTCTTAGTATCAGACTGATAATGGACCCCAGCTCCTCCATCTCCCCAACGCCCATCCCCAGGGTAGTAACGGCAGCGGTCCCAATCCGCAGGCCCGACGTATACCAGGGGCCGTTAGGATCAAACGGAAGGCTGTTCCGGTTCAGCGTGATATGGCACT
The DNA here is from genome assembly GCA_031263435.1 of Treponema sp. The sequence goes on from JAISFT010000243.1 coordinate 3,145, forward strand.
CATGAAGGGCGCTCTCCGCCTGGCGGCCGGTCAGGGCATTTTCTCCTTTATGAAGGCTGCGGACATTCACCAGGAACAGGTGGTTATCGGTACCCCCGGTAAGAACATCCAGCCCCCCTTTGATGCAGGCCGCAGCCAGCGCCCGGGAATTGTCCACGATCCGCTGGGCGTACTGCCGGAATTCCGCGGTCCCCGCCTCCCGCAGGGCCACCGCCTTCGCGGCGATTACGTGGGGCAGGGGGCCCCCCATAGTCAGAGGACAGCCCTTGTCCAGGGCCTCGGCAAATTCCCGGGTGGAAAGCACCAGCCCCGCCCGGGGACCCCGCAGGGTCTTATGGGTAGTGCTGGTAACAATGTGGGCATGGGGGACCGGATCATAGACCCCGGTAAAGACCTTCCCCGCCACCAGACCCGCAAAATGGGCCATATCGACCATAAGAACCGCGCCCACCTTATCGGCAATTTCCCGCATCCGCTTAAAATCGATCTTCCGGGGATAGGCGGAATAACCGGCCAAAAGGATCAACGGCTTCACATCCCCGGCCATCCGCTCAATCTCGTCGTAATCCAGAAGCCCCGTCTCCCGGGAAACCGTATACCCGTACACATCGAACATCCGGGCGGAAACATTGTAGCGGTACCCGTGGGTCAAATGCCCGCCGGAGTAGTAATCCAAGCCCAGGAGCCGCTGATTCCCCAGGGCCGCTTTAAGTTCCTTCCATTGGGCATCACTCAGCTTATAGAGATTGCTTTCACCGTATCGGGCCAGGGCCGGAGCCTCCACCCTGGCAGACAGAACAGCCCAATAGGCCAAAATGTTGGCATCCGCCCCACAATGGGGCTGCACATTGGCATATTCAGCGCCAAAGACCCTGCAGGCCTCCGCCTGGGCCAGGGCCTCCACCGCGTCCACATTCTCATTCCCCGCGTAAAAGCGGTGGCCCGGTACACCCTCGGCGTATTTATCGGTAAGCAGGTTCCCCATACTCAGCTGAACCGCCAGGGAGCAGTAGTTTTCGCTGGCAATAAGCTTGACCCGGTTCCGCTGGTTCTCCAGCTCCCGGACAATGGACCGGGCAATTTCCGGGGCGGTGCGGGCCGTTTCTTCCAGGCTGCACAGATAGGCCAAAAAGCCGGTATCCACCCTGTCCGGGCTGGTGGCGGCAAGGTACGAAGCGACAGGATTAGTGTTCATAAAGGCAGAATAGCCCGGCAAAGAAGGGCTGTTCAAGCAGTTAAAGATGGCAGTTAAGGATAAACGCCCGGGAATCTTTATTTTTTGGGCGCATCCGCCGCCCGCTTGGGCGGCGGACCGGGCTATCCGCTTCAATTCCTCGACCCCCGGCCAAACCTGACCTGTTCTCTTACTCTCAAAAGCAGATCCCTGGCCGTAAAGATCGACCCATCCATGCGTGTGCAGTACACATATAGGATAGGTCAGGTTTGGGGCCGGGGGGTCTGCGGTATTTTCGCTTCTATCCCTTGCGCGTGTCTTAATCCGCCATCCGTGGCGGATTAAGACATTGGATTTTGCCTGCGGCAAAATCCATCTATCCGCCTGCGGCGGATAGCAATGGAAACAGCGGCATCCTGCCGCCGCCCTGCGGGCGCAATCTGGCGTCCATGCCATTTTTGAGCTGTAAGTTTTTTGCTTCGCAAAAAACTTATGAAACCATTGTAGCCGGCATCCATGCCAGCCCGGCTGCGCCGGCAATTGCCATCCGTGGCGCCGGCCTCCCTACCTGCGGCACTCCGGGGACCGGGCTATCCGCTTCAATTCCTCGACCGGTGCCTGGCACCTTTGTAGTATAAAATATTCTTGCCTATAGACATTTCTTCCCCCTTGCGGAAAAGTAAACACCGTCGACAAGTTAAGGGCTTGTATGCCGGGAGAAAACAAGCGGGGGTAGCGGAATAACAAACACTTGTGTGTTTGTTATTTTCGGAGGTGTGCCCAGCATGGGCGGTAACTAGGCGGTGAAAGTCCGCTATGCGCTCGGTAGCAGGAAGCATGAGCCAAGAGCAAGGGTGTCCATCGTGAGGTGGAATCTGAAGGAGTGGACGCGAGAGCGTCC
>JAISFT010000250.1 GCA_031263435.1 Treponema sp.
TCTCCCACATAATAAACAATCACATTATTATATTTTTTCCCGCAAAGATATTTTTGTACTTGCAGGTCAACCCCTTTAGCATCACCTATTAACACAAAAAAATTCTTTTGCACAATACAATACTATCAAGTTTTTCGGTGGCCGAAAGAGGCAGTTTATCAATACTTATTGACCCTGAGATAAATACATTCCATGGTCCTTTTATCTCGATCATTTCAATTCTCCGTTTGATATTATACGATTATACAAAGATAGCTGTCAATCCAAATGGCGGCGCCATGGATGGCGCTGTTTCCATTGCTATCCGTCGTAGACGGATAGATGGAGTTTGTCGCAGACAAAATCCAAGGCCAAAAACCGGCAAGGATGCCGGTTTTTGGCCCGCGCAAGGGATAGAAGCGGAAATACCGCAGACCTCCAAAAAGGTGCCTGGCACCATGTGCGTTTACTTAAGGATTTTCCGGTCAAGTCCAGCGTAAAAAACGCTAATTTTTCTCCTGCGTTTTCAGACTTTTTGGCATTCTTCACCGATTCTTGCATCACTCTGCCCACTAAGTGAACGCCTATGGTGCCTGGCACCTTTTTGGAGAGTCGAGGAATTGAAGCGGATAGCCCGGTCCCCGGAGCGCCGCAGGCGCGGAGGGGATGCGCCCAAAAAACAAAACAATCCTAGGCGTTTATCCTGCCGATATCCAAATCTTTAAGCGCCGGCTGGCTGCCTTCGTTACATCTGCGGCCGGCGCCGCATTTTTCCATCACGGCATCGGAGAGGGCCCGGTCGATTTCCTGTCCCAGGTCGAGGGACCGGTAATGCGTCCGGGCGTCCGCTACGCTGCCCCTGAGGACGGGGTGGGCGGGGCTGAAAAGGACGCAGCAGTCCTGGTAGGGTAGTATTGATGTTTCGTAGGTGCCGATGCTCCGGGCCAGGGTGATGATCTCCTCTTTGTCCGTGCCGATGAGGGGGCGCAGCACCGGAAGTTCCGTCAGGCTTTCCGTGCAGCTTATATTTTCTATGGTCTGGCTTGCCACCTGGGAAAGGCTTTCGCCGGTAATCAGGCATTTGGCCCGGATACGGCGGGCCAGTTTTTCTGCGGCCTCCATCATGGCCATCCGCAGCATGACGGTTCCCCATTCTTCCGGGGCGCCTGCCTTGATCCGCCGCTCGATCTCCGTAAAGCCCAGGGTCCAGAGCCGGATGCCCAGGGTATAGGCCCCCACGGTGTCCGCCAGGCGGATCACCTTCTGCCGGGCCTCTTCACCGGTGTAGGGGAAGGCGTGGAAGTAGACCGCGTCCAGTCCCATGCCCCGGGAAGCCATTCTGAAACCGGCCACCGGGGAATCGATGCCCCCGGAGAGGAGCAGGAGCCCCCGGCCCGCCGTACCCACGGGAAGGCCCCGGAGTCCCCGCCGGGTCATGCCGTACACGTATGCCCGTTCCCGTATCTCCACCTGGATGATCACCTGGGGGGCGCGGACATCCACCGCAAATCCGGGCAGGGCCTGCCGTACCGCTTCCCCGGTGGCGGCGCAGATGCCGTAGGAATCCAGGGGGAAACTCTTGTCGGTCCGCCGGGCCTCCACCTTAAAACTCCGCAGCCCCCGGTCGTACAGGGCCTTGCCCTCCTCAACGCAGGCGGCAAGCAGGGATTCGACGTTTTTTTCGCAGCTCCGGGTCCTTGCCCAGCCGGTAATGCCGAACAGGTGGTTCAGCGCATCCTCCGCCCGGGGAGCGGCTTCCCGGGGGCAGTGGACGAAGTAGCGGCCGCCGGTGGTTTCCACCCGTTCCCCCGCGCCCTTCAAACCCCGGAGGGCCAGGAGGGCCCGGAGGTTCCGTATCAGAATCCGCTCGAAGCCTGCCCGGTTCCCCCCCTTAAGGGTAAGTTCCCCCGGTTTAAGGATGTAGATCACGTTCACAGGTAGTTTAGAACCTCCCCCAGGGCCCGGATAAGACATTCGATATCCTCGCCGGTGGTGGACCAGCCCTGGGAGATTCGGATTCCCCCAAGCTGCAACGTGGGGTCCAGCCCCATAGCCGCAAGGACCGGCCGTTCTGTTTTGGCGGAGGAACAGGCCGATCCGGTGGATACCGCAAAGCCCGCCTGGTCCAGGGTCCTGACCATCAGCTCCCCGGGGATGCCGTCAAAGGCCGCCTGGAGGATGTAGGGTGAAAAGCGGCCGTCCTCCGCGTCCCTCCTGCCGGCGGGGATAGGGGAGTAGCGGCCCCCGGCTTCAAGGGCCTTCATCAGCCGGTCCAGGCGCGCCGCTGCCCCCCGGCGGGAAGCATCCAGCGCTTCCGGCCGGGTATGCCGTTCCAGACAGGAGGCCAGGGCCAGCGCGCCGGCGATGTTTTCGGTCCCCGCCCGGATTCCCCCCTCTTGGGCGCCCCCCCGGTACAGGGTTTCCAGGGGCCGGCGCAGGTACAGGAGCCCGATGCCCCGGGGTCCCCCCAGTTTATGGGCGCTGACGGAGGCAGAATCGATATCCCAGCGTGATATATCCACCGGCACCTTGCCGGCAGCCTGGACCATATCGCAGTGGATATGTACGGGCGGTTCCTGCCGCCCCCGGATCAGCGTACTCAGGGCTTCCATGTCGTTCAGGGCCCCGGTTTCGTTGTTGACGGCCATGATTGCGGCAAAGCGGCAGTCCCGGTACTTTTCCAGGCTTTGTTCAAGGCCGGCCCTGCTTACCCGGCCGTCGGCTTCCACCGGGATACGGCCCACGGTTTTTCCCAGCCTTTCCAGAACCCGGCAGTTTTCCCGTACCGACGGATGCTCCACGGCGGAGTAGAGGCAGATCCCGGCGCCCCGTCTGAGGAGGAACGAGAGAATCACCATCGCGTTGGATTCGGTGCCCCCGGAGCTGAAGTAGATGGTTCCGGGACTTACCCCCAGGGCGGCGGCACAGCGGGAGCGGGCCTGTTCCAGAAGATCCCGGGCGGAGCGGCCTTCGGCATGGATGGAAGAGGGGTTCCCAAAGGGAAAGCCTTCCCGGTCCGGGACATCCTCCCCATCGCCCGGTGCGGTGGCGGCCCAGTCAAAGTAGTGCCGCGGCGGCCCGGCCCTCATGGGGAACGGGATTCCCGGCCGGCCGGTTCCCGGTCCGGGCCGCCGGATTTTCCGGCCCTGGGGAATCCGGCTGCGGAGGCTTTGGCAAGGGCGCGGTTATGCCCCCGGTTGAGGAAGTGGATCGTGGTAAAGAAACCGATCCCCGTCACATAGGACAGGGCGAGCAGGAAAAAGGAGAGCAGCGGCGGGGTTTTAACCGCGGCATAGACCAGAACCCCCAGGACCGCCTGCAGGGTAAACAGGATCGCGTCGATACGCCGGGAGGAAAGTCCCAGGTTCATTAACTTGTGGTGGGTGTGGGACCGGTCGGGGCTGTCTATCCGCCGGTGGTCCCGCAGCCGGCGCCAGACCGCCGCGGTCGTGTCCAGTATGGGGATCATCAAAATAGCGGCGGCATAGAGGACCGGCAGGCCCAGCCCGTCACCCATCAGGGGGAAAAGGGCCAGCGTAAAGCCCAGGAAGTAAGCCCCCCCGTCGCCCATGAAGATCCTCGCCCGGGGGAACGGGGCGTTGAACATCAGAAAACCCAGAATCGCCGCGGCAAGACAGATGCAGAGCAGGGGAGTGGTGCTCGAAGTCCCCAGGAACATGAGGACTATCCCGAAGGTCAACACCGCCAGCAGGGAAATACCCCCCGCCAGGCCGTCAACCCCGTCGATAAAGTTGACGGCATTGGTCATTCCCACGATCCACAGGAAACTCAGGGGGTAACTGAGCAGTTCCCAGCCGGGGAAAGCCGGCGAAGTTTCGGAGCCGGTAAAGAAGAAGCGCTTGAAGGTGTAACCGGAGGCAAGGACGCAGATGGCCGCCCCCGTCTGGAATATCAGCTTGTAGCGGGGCGCCATAGGCTTAAAATCGTCCCGGACCCCGCTTATCAGGATGAGGATCAGGGCAAAAAACACCGGGAGGAACCGGATTCCCTGCTCATGGTCCAGGAATCGCAGGATAATGACCAGGGTGCATACGATAAAGGGAATCGCAAAACCCAGGCCCCCCAGCCGGGGAATGTTGCCCGTATGGATCTTCCGCTCGTTAATGTGATCATACCAGGACATGCGGCGGGAAATTCTGAGGATAAGGGCAACCGTCAGCACGGAAAAGAGAAAAACGCCTGCAATTATAAGAACAGAATCAAAAGTCAAAAAAAACTCCGCGTCCGCCGGCAGTCTGTTGCACTTGAAGACATTTTCCGGATTTATACCATCGGTCCGGCTGTAAATCAAGCCTTTGCGGCCTTTACCCGGAAAGACACAGTACTATAAAAGCGGAAAACAATATAGTACCATGCGCTATGCTGGTTTTGAAGTTTGGCGGCAGTTCCGTGGGTTCCCCCGCCGCAATTGAAAACATTATTGATATTTTAAACGATTCGGAACACCGGGGAAAGGTTGCCGCCGTGGTGGTTTCGGCTTTTTCAGGAGTAACCGACGAACTTATTGCCGCCGCGCGCCTGGCCGCCGGGACCGCTGCCCCGGAGGGGCCGGCAACCCCGGATTCCCGGGACCGGCAGGCCCCGGCCGGGAGTCTGCGGAGGCGGCACCGGGATACGGCCGCCCACTTCCTCAAGGGGGAGGAGCTGGAAGCCGCCCTTGCCGCCCTTGACCGGAGATTTGGGGAGCTTGACCGTATCCTGCAGGGCCTTGAGGTTCTGGGGGAGCTTTCCCCCGGCATCCAGGACCGGGTGATGAGCTACGGCGAACGCCTGTCCGCGGACCTGCTCGCCCGGATCTTCAGCGCCCGGGGGATCGCCGCGTCCGCTGTGGATACCCGGCCCCTGATCAAGACCGACAGCTCCTACGGCAAAGCCGCGTTCATCCCCGCGGAAACCTACGCCAATATCCGCGGGTTCTTCGATGCTGCACGGGAATCTCCCGTGGCACGGCAAGCAGCGGCACAGGAAACCTCGGCGGCCCCTGCCGTCCGGCCCATCCCGGTCTGCACCGGCTTTATCGGTTCCGACAGCCGGGGCCATACCACTACCCTGGGCCGCGGCGGTTCGGATCTGAGCGCCTCCATCATCGGCGCCGCGCTGGATGCGGAGGAACTGGAGATCTGGACCGACGTGGACGGCATCCTTACCGCGGACCCCCGGCTCGTCAAGAACAGCTTCCGCATCGATCTGATCTCCTACGTGGAGGCCATGGAGCTCTCCCATTTTGGGGCCAAGGTGATCTACCCCCCCACCATCCGGCCAAGCCTGGAACGGGGAATACCCATCAGGATTCGGAACACCTTCAACCCCTCCTCCCCCGGCACCCGGATCGTACAAGACGCCCCCGGCGGGGAGTACCCCATCCGGGGCATCAGTTCGATGAACAACATCGCTCTGATCCGGGTCCAGGGCTCCGGCATGGTAGGGGTTGCGGGCTTTTCTTCCCGTCTCTTCGGCGCCCTGGCCCGCAGGGGGATCAACATCATCCTTATCACCCAAAGTTCCAGCGAATACTCGATCTGCTTCGCCGTACTGCCCCAGGATGCCCCCGGGGCCCTCGCGGCGATTCAGGATGAATTCGGGCGGGAAATCGCCGCGGGGACCATCGAAAACCCCGTAAGCGAAGACGAACTGTCGATTATCGCCGTGGTAGGGGCCGGGATGAAGCGGAGTTCCGGCATCGCCGGCAAGGTTTTTCACGCCCTGGGGCGGAACGGCGTAAACGTCGTCGCCATTGCCCAGGGCTCATCGGAACTTAACATCTCCGCGGTGGTGGCCCGGCAGGACGAGGCCAAGGCCCTGAACGCCATCCACGAAGCCTTTTTCCTCTCCACCGTCCGCAGCGTAAACCTCTTCCTCCTGGGCCTCGGCCTCATCGGAGGCACCCTGATAGACCAGATCACCCGGCAAAAGGAGATCCTGGCAGCGGAGCACAAGATACGCATCAACGTGGTGGGGGCCGCCAACTCCTCCCGGATGCTCTTCAACAGCGCCGGGCTGGAAACCGGGGAACTCCGTTCCTTGCCCGGGGCGGAAGACCGCGGACCCCGGAACGGCTTCCCCGGCCCCGGTTCCAAGCCTAGCCCCGAACCCTACAGCCTCCCGGCCTTTATCGACCGAATGAAGGCCATGAACCTCCCCAATACCGCCTTTTGCGACTGTACCGCCAGCGACGAAGTATCCGCCGCCTACGGCGACATTATCCGCTGCGCCATCCCCATCGTAACCCCCAACAAGCGGGCCAATTCGGGGGCTCTGGCCTATTACCGGGAACTGACCGAATATTCCCGGGAGAGGGGCATCCCCTACCTGTACGAAACCACCGTCTGCGCGGGGCTGCCGGTCATATCCACCCTGCGGGACCTGCACCTCTCCGGGGACCGGGTCCACCGTATCGAAGCGGTCCTCTCGGGGACCCTCAGCTTCGTCTTCAACAACTTTGACGGCACCGCCACCTTTTCCGCGCTGCTGCGGGAAGCCCGGGCCCGGGGTTACACGGAACCCGATCCCCGGGACGACCTTAACGCCATGGACGCGGCCCGCAAGGCCCTGATCCTGGCCCGGGAGTGCGGCATGGCCCTGGAATTCTCCGCCGTCGACATAGAGCCCATCCTGCCGCCGGCCTGCTTTGACGCAAAAGACGTGGAATCCTTCTTCACCGAGCTGGAAAAATCGGACGAAGCCTTTGAAAAACGGCGGAAAGAGGCCGAAAGCCGGGGCGAAGCCCTGCGCTATGTGGCAGTCATCGAGGAAGGCTCCGCGCGCCTGTCCCTGCGGGCAGAACCGGAGGGGAGCCCCTTCCGCTCCCTCGTGGATGCCGACAATGTGGTCGTCATCACCACCAGCCGCTATTCCAAACTCCCCATGGTCATCAAAGGCCCCGGCGCGGGGGCCCAGGTAACCGCCGGCGGAATTTTTGCGGACATCGTGCGAATCGCCCGTACCCTGGTATAGCGCCCCGGCCTGCCCTATACTGGAACATGAGGAGTGTTATCGTGAAAATTTTTGCCCGCGCCTGCGGCGCCCTTGCCCTGCTGTTTCTGGCCGCAGCCTGCACCACCATTGATATGTCCACCTACGAAGATGAAAATATCTATGCGGAACTGGAACTGAACAACCCCAAACAGGTGATCCTGACCGTGGATAACCGGAGCGGGGCCGCATTTGTCCTGGATCAAACCAGGACCGCCAGCCTCCGCGGCGGCCCGGAATTCCCGCTGATCCCGCTGGACGGAACCGGAAGCGGAGACAGCCCCATGAACATCGAAATGAACATCGAACCCGGAGCGCGGCAGTCCCGGAATTTCATCGCCAGACAGGCCCTCGGCGTCGACGGCGGCAAGCCTGTCATCAACGACTGGGTTCCCGCGGACCCTTCCGGCATGGTCTTCCGCTTTAACTACCGCATCGGCGGGGAAGATCGGCCCCTGACATTCCCCGACCCGCAGACCCGGACCCTGAGGGGCAAAGTAAACGTTTCCGCCGACATTGCCCTGCCCTTCCTCAAATCCATCGAGGCCCGGCGCCGCAAGCTCTACGATCAGGCCCAGGCCCAGGCTGCCGCCAGCTTTGGCGCCCCCGGGAAAACGCTCCGGCTGGTAAATCTGCGCTACAGCAGCAGCACCAACGGCTTCGTGGAAAAAGCCGCGCTCAGCGCCGATGTCGTCGAAAACCCCTAACCGGGCCTGATGGGAATGTGCTGTAATGCGGGTCACGTCTAGATTTTACAGGGGGGGCCCGCTACCCCGGCCAAACCCTCCGCAGCCTGCTCAAGGGCGGGCAAAATACGCAGTATTTTGCCCGCCCTTGAGCTTAGCGTCCTCCTTGGCCCCCCCTCCGCTCCATAAAAACCCCGCCGGGGTTTTTAGTTCCGCTACCCCCCAGCCCGATTGATCCGCCCCTTTAGTATGGCACACAGCAGACCCAAAACAGCGCCGGGCACCACATGGAATTTTTGCAGGTCGGAAGCATTTTACCTCCTCTCCTTTTTTGCCGTCCTCATAATCATCGGGACCATCTTGCTCGTGCTGCCCGGCGCGGACGCGGAAAGCGCAGGGATAAAACTTGTTGACGCGGCGTTTACCGCCACCAGCGCGATCTGCGTTACCGGACTTACCACCCTTCCCCTGTCGTCGTTCAGCCCGTATGGACAGATGATCATTCTGTGCCTGGTACAGATCGGGGCCCTCGGCATCATCAGCTTTACGTCGATCCTCGTCGTCATGCCGGGACACCGGTTTTCCATCGGCTCAAGGAACACAATACAGGGCCTGTATCTCAACGGGATTGAATACAACCCGCGCAGAATCATCCGCAGCATCGTGCTGCTTACCCTGACCATCGAGGCAGCCGGCGTTTTTTTTCTGGTCCTGATCTTCAAAAACGCCGGGCTCGATCATCCGGTCTACGCGGGCCTCTTTCACGGGATCTCCGCCTTCTGCAACGCGGGAATGTCGCTGTACGACGACAGCCTTATCGGGTTTCGGGACAACAACCTGCTCATCATCGTTTTCGGCGCGCTCATCGCCGCGGGCAGCGCGGGCTTTCTCGTGCTGCACGACATGTTCCGCGTCCTGACCGGGAAAAAAAGAAAACTCAGCTACCACAGCCTTGTCGTCATAGGAATGTCCCTTGTGCTATCCGCGGGCGGCGGCATCTTTTATTTTATCCTTGAATCGAATCATGTGTACCGGGGGCTCGATCTGTGGACAAAACTGAACAACGCGATCTTTCACGCAATTACCGCGCGTACCGCCGGCTTCCAGGCCGCGCCGCTGACAGAGTTTACCGGCCCCTCACGGCTGCTCACCGGTATCCTCATGTTTATCGGCGGCGCTCCGGGTTCGGTTTCCGGCGGAGTAAAAGTAACCACGATCTTTGTCATCGCCGCGGTCATGCTGCGCAGGCCCGATTCCCAAGGCGATATCCGGATACGCCATCACCGGCTGTCCGCCGGAACCATCAACCGTGCGGTAAGCTATTTTTTGAAGGCCCTTTTCCTGCTTTTTCTCTGCGTCTTCGCGCTTTCCCTTACGGAACGGCACAGCACCGCATCGTTTGAACAGATCGTGTTCGAAACCGTATCCGCGTTTGCGACCGCGGGTCTGACGCTGGATTATACCCCCCTGCTAACGGGCGCAGGAAAAGTCGTCGTCATCGCCGCGATGTTTGCCGGGCGGGTCGGACTTGTCGCTCTGGCCTTTCCTCCCGTGCGGCATAAAAACTATGCTATAACCTACAGCGAAGGAGAATTGCTGATATGAAACAGGTGGCGATCCTCGGTCTGTCCCATTTTGGAATAAGCGTTCTTGAAGAACTGGTCCGCCTTAATGTCGAAGTGTTCATCATGGACAAGAACCGCGAGCGTATCGATCAGTACAAGGATATGGCCGCAGGTTCGGTCATCATCGACGTCCTGAACGTAGAAAACCTGCGCAAGGTACTGCCCGATTCGACCGACGCGGTGGTCATCGACATGGGAGACAGCATCGAAGCGTCCATCCTTGCGGCAAGTTACTGCGCAAAGCTGCACATCAAGACCATCATCGTAAAGGCGGAAACCGAATCCCACGGCGAAATCCTCGAACTTGTCGGCGCAACCCAGGTGGTATTCCCGAACAAAGAGGCGGCCAAAAGGGTAAGCCCCCTCCTCCTGTCGTCGGTACTGTTAAATTACCTGCCGGTAAGCGGCAAGCTGGTCATAGCCGAACTGGCCATCCCCGATTCGATGATAGGAAAGACCATTATGCAGGTAGAGCTGCGCAAAAAACACGGTCTTAATCTGATTTCCGTCCGCACCGAAGACGAAGAATTTGACGAATTCAAACCCTCCCACATCTTCCAAAAGGGCGACATCGGCCTCTTTTCCGGCGCCGATGAAGCCCTCGGCGCGTTTTCCGGCTCCATCGTCAAAGAACAAAAACACGAAGCCCTCCAGTCGCAGGTTTTCAAACTCTTCCACAGAGAAAAGAAAAGCCCCTGACAGCGACATGCCCGGCCCGGCGGAACACGTTGTTCTAAGGGGAAATAGCTCGGTTTACGCCCTCCGGGGGCTGGTATAGGTGGGGGCAGGGGCTTGCCGGGGGGTGGATTTTGGGGCCTGATCCGGCTTCCGGATGAGGCACATTTTGTCAAATTCCCGCATTCTGGCATCGTCAATTATTCCTAATTGGTGCATACCTTCGGCGTCCTGGTGTACAATCATCGAAATTTCGCTCTGATATTTCTTTTCCACGTTCATCTCCTCAGTTTATCTCATTCCAATGGCCTGCTTTAATACGGTTTTTTAGCTGCTCATCAGTCATGCCTATATTTTCTTTGGCCATTTCCTTAAATCTCTTCAGATCTTTCCCGCTAACATTTGCCCTGGCCGATTTCGCAAATCCGTATACATAAAACGTCCGCTCTCCGCTCCTGAAAAACACGATGATCCGGTATCCTCCTGCCTTGCCTCTCCCCGGACGGGCTGCCCGCACCTTGTAGACACCGCCACCCAGATCGGCATCCGCCTGGCCCGCCTCAAGCCGGTTGACCATACCCAGCAGTTCGCCGTCTGTAATACCCTCTTTCGCGGCAAAGCGGGTAAACCACGAGTTTTTGAATACCCTCACTTATGAAGGATAACCGGAAATGACAGACTTTTCAAGCCGAACTGGCCATCCCCGATTCGATGATAGGCAAGACCATTATGCAGGTAGAACTGCGCAAAAAACACGGTCTTAATCTGATTTCCGTCCGCACCGAAGACGAAGAATTTGACGAATTCAAACCCTCACACATCTTCCAAAAGGGCGACATCGGCCTCTTTTCCGGCGCCGATGAAGCCCTCGGCGTGTTCGCCGGCTCCATCGTTAAAGAACAAAAACACGAAGCCCTCCAGTTGCAGGTTTTCAAACTCTTCCACAGAGAAAAGAAAAGCCCCTGACGGCGGACTGCCCGGCCCGGCGGAACACAGGTTCAGTGGATCACGTTCAGCGCCTGCGGCGGGGTCGTCATTAGTTTTTAATGTCGGCTATTGTCAGACCGGTGGCCTGGAGAATGATGTCCCCCGCGACCCCGGCTTTTAGCAGATTCCGCGCCACTTTTGCTTCGGTCGCCGCCGCTTTTGCCCTGGCCTCCGCCGCTTCCGCCTTGGCCTTCGCTATTTCCACCTCGGCCTCCATCCTCAGTTTATCAAACCGGGTCAGAATCCTTTCATCTACCATCGTCTTCGCCTCCCTAAACCCTTCATAGGGCTTATACAACTCCGTATATAGTACCTCTTGGGCTGGATTCCTGGACGAGGCGTTTGAAGATGAGGTCGAAGAGGTGATGGGTTTTGTGTCCGGG
>JAISFT010000283.1 GCA_031263435.1 Treponema sp.
CTCAGGGCGGGCCAGATTTTCCAGATCCCCATTGATGTGGGCGGATTCTTCACCATTTATGGCAATAATGAAATTCTCGCCAAGGTGGGGCTGGATAACAAGGTTCCCGCGGATTACCGGCAATTCATCGAATATGCGGAAAGGGCAGCCGGAAATGGGGATGGGGGCTTTATATTTGCCGGAGGTCTCCCGGATGTATACTACAACTGGATGGGCCGGGCGGTGGAAGCCCAGTACCTGGGTCCTGAAGGGTCGGTAGCCCTGTGGAACAACCGGGCCAAAATGGCGGACCCTGCTAATATCGTTCCCTTGAGGTTCTTCGAGGAACTTTGTAAGTCCGGTGCAGTCCTGGACGGTATTGCGGCCATGAATATTGACGAGGGCGACGCTGCCTTTGCCGCAGGGAGTGCAGCCTACCTGCTGGGCGGTACTTTTACTTATGGTAACCTGGCCGCCATGGGAATGGATGTAAACAATGTATTCTCGTTTGTGGTGCCCATGATCAGCGGATCGAAGATTACCGTTCCTTACGGCATCAATCCCTTCCCTCTTACAGCCCTTTCCATTCCCCAAAGTTCCAAAAATCAGGATATCGCCTGGGATTATATCAACTTTGTAACCCAGGACCCCGATGGAATTGCTGCGCTGTGTAATGCCGCCTATCTTATTCCTGCAGGCAGTCTGGATTCCACAGCTCTGTCGAAGCTCTCCCCCTCCATCCTCAGCATGTACAATAGTCTGGTAGATGAAAAATCTGTTACCACTATTGTTGATGACTGGCCGGACAGTGTGGGGCGGCGTCTTGCCCACGAGGAACTCTACAAGGATATGCAGCGTATTCTGATAGGAGAAATGACTGCGGCTCAGGCGGCGGCGAATTATGATAGAAACATAGCCGCCCAGTGGGCCAGCGGCAACCAGTAGAATCATTGTTAATCCTGTCCGCTACGGCGGACAGGCTTTGCTTTTCGGGATTTTACTTTCAGGACTGCCCGTGGGGCGGTTCCCTGATCCGGGGGGTATTTCATGCGCAAATGGAGCAAAATGGAGTTAAGGGATACGGTAAACGGTTATCTGTTTTGCCTGCCGGGGCTTGTGCTGTTCATGTTTATTGGTCTTTTTTGTGTGCTTTTTTCAATTTTTCTCAGCTTTTACAACTGGTCGGGGGTCGATTTCTTCGGCACCGCCCGGTTTATCGGCTTTCAGAATTTCCATTTCTTCCTGGCAGGGGGGAACCCGATACGGACTCAGCGGTTTTGGGCCAGTCTTCTGCGTAACTTTCAAATAGGTTTTTTTTCAATCATCTTTATTGTTCCTGTTTCCCTGATACTGGCTTTTGTGGTAACAAACACCAAACGGCCGGGGGTTTACCGCACCATTTATTTTATTCCCATGGTTGCCTCCGGCGTGGGGGTGTTTTACGCCTGGCAGGGCTTGTTCAACGCCAGAGGTTTTTTGAACGGCCTTATGCGTACCCTGGGGCTTAATTTCTTTGTGGTGCGCCAGGGGATGTTCGGGGACCCCAATACCGCCCTTACGGGGATTATTATTACTGTTATCTGGAGCGCCATACCCGGTACCATGATGCTGTACTATGCGGGCCTGGCCAATATTGACGAAAACCTCTACGAAGCGGCCTCTATTGACGGGGCCAATAAATTCCAGCAGTTATGGCGAATTACCTGGCCCCTTCTTAAACCCATGACTATTATTGTTATTATTCAACAGCTTAACGGAGCCTTCCAGATGTTCGAAAACGTCTGGGTTATGACCAGGGGGGGGCCGGGAGGCTCTACCGATGTAGTGGGTACCCTGATGTACAGCCGGGCCTTTACGGATAATGCTTTTGGCGAAGTCAGCGCTATGGGTTGGACTGTATTTCTTATGACTCTGGTGTTATCCATCCTGAGCATGAGGGGATTCAACAGCGATACCTAGCGGCCGCAGGCTGCCGGGCAATACCCAAGGAGGTTTTATCATGAGAAACAAGAAGACAAGCCCCCTTTCTGTCCTTTCTTTTGGTGTCAAACATTGTGTGCTTATTCTTTATGCTGCGGCATGTCTTTATCCCTTCCTCTGGATGGCGGGGACCTCCCTTAAGACCCGGCAGGAGGCGCTGGCCAATCCCGCTACCATGTTTCCTTCCGGTCAGCTTCATTTTGAAACCTATGCCGAGGTGTGGGGAAGGCTGAATTTTTTCCAGTACTTTATGAACTCTATGGCGGTGAGTATCGTTACGGTCATAGCAGTGGTTCTTATCTATTCGATGATGGGTTTTGCCCTGGCCAGGATCAATTTTAAGGGCAACAAAGTAGTGTTTATGTTTTTTATCGCCCTTATGCTGGTGCCGGGGCTTACGGTCCAGATTCCCCTCTACCTGAATATGGTGGCCTTGGGCTTAAGCAACACCTTTGTGGGGCTGGTTTTGCCTATGATCAACGGGGCCGCCCCCTTTGCGGTGTTCCTGTTCCGTAACTACTTCCGTTCCATGTCCGGTGAGCTTTACGAGGCGGCCAAGATCGACGGGTGCAGTGTGTTTCGAATTTATGGGCAGATCTACCTGCCCCTGGCCCTGCCGGTAATCGGTACTATCGCGGTGATGAATTTTATCGGCTCCTGGAACGGAATCCGCTGGCCCATGATCATCCTGCGGTCCCGGGAAAAGTTTACCCTGCAAATGGCGGTGATGTACCTGGATCAATCGGCGTTCAAACAGTGGAATGTCCTGATGGCCGGGTCCATGTTTGCGGTGATTCCGGTGATCCTTATCTTCATCTTCCTGCAGAAATTCTACATCCAGGGTTTAACCAGCGGGGCGATTAAGGGCTAATGCGCCGGGGTAAGATTCAACGTGGTGCAATTCAGGTTAGATTTAACGTGAGGCAGCGCGGGCCCTTGCGTCCCCGGTGTTTTTCGGGGACAATATTGCCATGTCGATCAGCGCCGGGCTGCGGCCCGGACATTACAAGGGCCCGTCCCTGCGGCGGGCGGCAGGAGGGATCTATGGCACGGCCGGTAACTATTTTTTCGGGACAGTGGGCGGATCTGCCCTTCGAGGCGCTCTGCGGCAAGATGAAATCCTTTGGCTATGACGGAATCGAAATAGCCTGCTGGGGGGACCATTTGGAACCCCAAAAGGCGGTCTCCGATCCCGCGTATATCGAAGGCCGCAAGGCCGTCCTGGCCGCCCACGGCCTCAAATGCTGGGCCGTAAGCGGGCACCTTATCGGCCAGTGTGTGGGGGACCTCTGGGACCCCCGGCTCGACGGCTTTGCCCCCAACCACCTGGCCGGGAAGCCCGGGGAGATCCAGGAATGGGCTATTGCGGAGATGAAGCGCATCGCCGTAACCGCAAAGAACATGGGCGTTACCGTGGTAAACGGCTTTATGGGAAGCCCCATCTGGAAGTACTGGTACTCCTTCCCCCAGACCAGCGAGGAAATGATCGACCGGGCCT
>JAISFT010000066.1 GCA_031263435.1 Treponema sp.
GCGTGTTTTCCCGGTATGGGGGCCACGATCCGCACGGAGGAGGCCGCCAGCCTAAGGGCGATGTTGTCCTGGAGGTTGACGATCTTGGAGAGTTTGACCCCCGGGGCGGGGAGGATCTCGAACATGGTGATCACCGGCCCCTTGCGGATCCCCGTGACCTCCGCCTGGATGTGAAATTCTTCCAAGGTGGACCGCAGGGTGACGGCGGCGGCCCGGGTGGCTTCGTCAATGATCCAGTACTCCCCGTCGGGGTAGTGGTTGAGGATGTCCACGGGGACCTTCCAGGAACCCCGGATTCTGGTTTTGGGCACGGGTTTGGGCTTGACCGACACCACCTCCACCACGGTCCCGGAGGGGGAGGCGGCGGATTGGGGGATGATAAGCTGGGCCGCGGGGGCTTCGGGCATCGCCGGGGCTGCGGGAAGGGCCGCGGAGGGTTCTTCTTCTGCATCCGTGCCGGCAGCGGGGGCCGCATCGGCTGCGCCGGCCTCCGGCAGGGGTTCAGTTGGCGGGGGCTGGACGATTCGTTCCAGGTTCTCCATAGCCGCCGCGGAGGCCAGGGGCTTAAGTTCCGGGAGGCTTATTCCGGTGTCCGGGGGATGTTCCGCTGCCGGGGCGGCTGGCGTGATTGGGCCGGTGGCCGGGCTGGCGGCTGCGCCGGAGGCGGCCGGGTAGGAGGCGCTTGGGGGCGCGGCCGGCGCTGTTTCGCCGCCGAAGAGTTTTTCTATCGGCTTTAACCAGGCAATGTGGGGTATTCTCCGGAAAAAGCCCGGTTTATGCGATTCATGATGGGAAAAGAGGAGGCCCCTGATGATCATGATGACCAGGACTTCCAAAACCGTGAGGATCACAACGGTAAAACTAAACCCGGTCTTTCCGGCCCAGGCCAGGAAAAAGAACTGATCGACGCGGCTGTCGTAATCCCGAACAAAGACTACTCCGGTGGCCAGGGTCATGAAGGGGAAGAGGCTTACCGCCAGGATAAAGATACGGTCCGGCCGCCATTCGCGGTCCACCAGGATGACGGCCGCGTAGAACAGGACGGCGGGGATGCCGAGGGCCAAAAGCCCGTAACAGGCGGCCAGGAAGGCGCCGGGGCCGGAGTTAAACCCGGGGAGGGCCAGGATTGCCCCGGTGATGGCAATGGTCAAACCCAGGGAGCAGAGTCCCAGCACGATGGCGGCGCTTACGGTAATTATGCGGTACTTTGAATCGGACGGCGGCACGGAATCTCCCTCTTATCTACATATATCGGCCAAAAAGGAATCCGCCTTCATATCGTAGTAAAGGTATCCATACACCAGAGCTGCGGAGATAACCTTTCTGCCGTAGTTTCTGGTTTCCGTCAGTTCAATGGTCTCAAGGAAAAGATCCCCCGGCAGGGAGGGGTCATGGTCCGGCATGGCCTCCCGGTACCAGCGGCGGACCCGGTTCATACCGCCGTTGTAGGCCAGGATACTGAGCAGGGGATGGTCTAAAAGATCCCGGAGATAGGCCAGATAAAAACTTCCGATATGGACATTGATATCCGGGTTCCGCAGATTGGCGGCCATATCTCCGGTATAATCGGGACCTCCCTGTCTGCGAATCCGTCCTGCCATGTCCATTGCGGTGGCGTGCATGAGCTGAGTCAGTCCCACCGCCCCCGCCCGTGAGACGATCTCCGCCTGGAAGGCGCTTTCCGTGCGGATTAGGCCGTAAAGCAGTTCCGGGGCAAGGCCCGTACTGCGGGCCGCCCCCTCGATCAGTTCCCGAAAAGGCCGGGGGTTCAGGAGTTCCAGATCCCGCCGCGTTGGCCTGTAGTCATCCCGGTTCATACCCGCAGAGATGAGGTTGATTTGCCCAAGAGGAATCTCCGCGGTCTCCATAACTTCCGCCAGGGCCCGCAGTTCTTCCGTGGTCAGTTTCCCTGTCATGGCTTCTATCCACGGCTGGGCAAGCTCCGGAATGCCCGCATCGAAAAAACCCAAAAGGAATTCCATCTCCCGGAAGTGGGGATACTTTGCAGCAAGGGACGTCCGGGTCTTCCCCCGGCCCTGGAACAGGGACCTGAGCGGCGAAGTCTGCCTGTCCTGTTCCAGGTTCAGGAAGGGTTCCCCCAGGAAATAGGCGCTGAGGGCCCGGTAGTAGAGGTCTCCCGCATCATAGGCGATGCGGAAATAACGCCGGGCCGTTTCTTCCCTCCGGGCGTCATTTTCCTCCCCCGCGGAGGCCCCAAAACTCGCTGCCGGGATAAGGCCCAGGGCCGCAGCCCGGCCGCTGATATAGGCATATTTGGCTATCGAGGCCCGGTCCCCGCCGGAAGTGCTGTCAGAGGTACCGCCAGAGGCGCCACCAGCGGAGGTACTGCCAGAGGCGCCGTCAAGGAGCGTCAGAATTTCGGGGAAACGCCGCCACTGCCCCGACGAAGCCAGGCGCCGGGCGATTCGATCCAGAATATCGCTGAAATAAGCAGGATCGTTCCAGCGGAAGGCCCAGGTTCTTACCAGCCCGACAGGGTCCGAAGCCGGGTCCATAAGCGCGGTGTCCATGATGTACCAGACGCAGGCATCTTCCTGCAGATCGTCCGGCACAAAGGCCAGCGCCCGGGTAAAAAGTTCCCCGCTGCGCTGGTAGTCTTCCCTGGCCCGGGCAATCCGGCCGGCAAAGTAGAGAAGCCGGTAATGCAAAGCCGCCGAAGGGGCCTGCCGTTCCCATTCCAGGAAGAGTTCGATTCCTTCATTCCCGGAGGCCGTGAACTGAAAACAACGGCCCAGATCGGTGATCAGGGCGGGGTATCGCAGGAAAAGCTCCGGCGCCCCGGCCAGGGCGGAGCGGAACAGGTCAAGAGCGGCCGTAAAGGAGGAGCGGGCAGTAGCCAAACGGCCCCCAAGAGCGGCCTCCTCTGCCGGGTTCAGGAAGCCGGGGATCGATTGGCGGATTTCCTCCGCAGCCCAGTCGAGGGCCCCGCCGGGGGCCGCCCCAAAGATAAAGTCCTTAAGCCCCTCGGCCCCGGCC
>JAISFT010000077.1 GCA_031263435.1 Treponema sp.
GGCGGCGGTCCCGGCGGGAAGGCCGATCATGAAATAAAACTTTGCCCCCCGCCACCCGTTCTTCCGGGCGCGGCCCAGTATGGCGCATACGCTGTCCAGGGACACTTCTTTGTTGATGGCCCTTTGCCAGGATTCCCGGGGGCTTTCTACGGCGAAGGTAAGGCCGCTTTTGCGGACCAGGGAGATCTTCTCCAGGAGATCCAGGGAAAAGGTCGAGACCTTGAGTGAAGGAAGCTGGAAAGATACATGGGAAGCGGAAAACCGGCGGTTCAGGGATTCGGAAAGGAGGTCCAGACAAGCATAATCGCCGGAAGACAGGGAGGAAAGGCTTATTTCCCGGTAGCCTCCCTTGCGGATAAATTCCTCCGCCTCCTTAAAGACCTGTTCCGCATTTTTTTGCCGCATGGGCCGGTACCAGTACCCCGCATGGCAGAAACGGCAGCCGTTTGGGCAGCCCCGCATTATTTCTACTGCCCCGTGGTGTTGTACCACCTTCATACCGGGTACGGGAAAAACGGCGGCGGGGGCGGATCTTTCGGCAAAATCACGATCAAGCGCCCGCAGGGCTCCTGTTTTCTCCCGGGTCCAAATATGGGGATGCTGTTCCAAAACACGGAGGAGTTCCCCCCTGCCCTCCCCTTTCATGGCCGCCAGGGTTTTTACCAGATCAAAAAAACCGGCCTCCGCCTCTCCTATCCAAAAGGCGTCGATAAAGGCGGCATAGGGCAGCGGATTGGAAACGCAGGGCCCCCCCATGATGACGATGGGATCCCCCTCCCCCCGCTGTTCCCGATGGACAGGAATTCCCGCCAGGTCCATCATGGCAAGAACCGAGGTAATCCCCAGTTCATATCCCAGGGTAAAAAGCAGGAGGTCCAGCTTTCCCAGGGGGATTCCCGTTTCAAGGGCGTACAGGGGAATTGACCGTTCCCGCAGCAGGGATTCAAAGTCGGCAGCCGGGGCAAAAACCCGGTCGCAGGAAATTCCCGGAATTTCGTTCAGCCGGTTGTAGAGGATTCGCAGGGCCTGGTTCGACATGCCGATCTCGTAAAGATCGGGAAAGCCGATGGCGGTTTGGAACGGAGCCCCGGAGGAGGCCAGCATACCGTATTCACCACCGGTATAACGGGCGGGTTTTTCAATCCCCAGGAGGGCTTCCCCCAGGTCCCGGAGCGGATCAATGCGTGTAGCGTCTGACATAGATGCTCAAGGCAAGCCCTATTCCAATCATGGCGGAAAGAACCGAAGAGCCCCCGTAGGACATGAACAGCAGGGGGATACCGGTAATCGGCATGATACCCATAGTCATGCCCACGTTAATCAGAAAATGAAATATGTATACCCCCGCAAGCCCTGCGGCAATATAGGCGCCGAATGAATCGGCGGTGATCCGCATGATCCGTACCAGTCTGAGGCAGATCAGCAAAAAAAGTACAAATACCAACAGGCCCCCCAGCAACCCCCATTCCTCGGTAAAAATGGAAAAAATAAAGTCCGTACTCTGCTGGGGGAGAAAACGGTAATGGCTCTGGGTTCCCTGGAGATAACCCTTTCCCATAAGGCCCCCGGAACCGATGGCGGTTATGGACTGAATGATGTGCCAGCCCGCCCCCTGGGGATCAACGTTGGGATCCAGAAATACAATAAGCCGCTTAATCTGGTACTCCCTTAACACCAGACGGGCGGCAAACGACAATCCGAGTGACAGAATTACTGCCATAGCGCCGTAGAGAATCCAGAAAAAGTAGCGTTTCTTGTACTGCAGAAAACCGACAAGGGCGATGATCGCAATGATACCCAGGGCAATCATGGCACTGAGGACAAAACGGGAATTGGTCAGAATTTCCAGGGA
Source organism: Treponema sp. (assembly GCA_031263435.1). The sequence continues at coordinate 1,853 of JAISFT010000077.1, forward strand.
CGGTATGGTATTGTGCATGATGTCCCGCTGCCACAGGGGCAGCACCGCAAGAACGGCGGTGATGCTGATACAGGATATCAGGAAAAATATATAGCGTATGGATATGCCGGCAATAAAGGTCATTACAACGAGGATGGGGATAAAAACCAGGGAGGTTCCAAAATCGGGCTGAATCAGGACAAGCCCCATGGGGATAAACACAATAACGCAGGAAATGATGAAACGGGAGAAGGTCTTCGGGGAGCGCCGGGTATCGTCCAAATACCGGGCAAGCAGGAGGATCGTGGAAATTTTAGCAAATTCCGAAGGCTGAATTCCGAAACTCCCGATGCCTATCCATGCCCGGGCGCCGTTTACCAGTTTTCCGAACAGACAGGTGTATATCAGCAGGGCCAGGGTTCCCAGCCAAAGGTAGACGGTAAAATTCCTGATGCGGCGGTAATCAAACATAGCAAGAATCAGGGCGGCGATAAGCCCCGCGCTAACCCAGATGATCTGTCTGATATATTCCTCGGAAACAAGCACCCCCGCGGAGGTAAGAGCGGAGGAGTAGATGAACAGTATTCCAAAAACCCCAAGGACCGCAGCGGACAGGAGCAGGAAATAATCGATCTCCAGTATATCCCTGAATCTCACTCACGCCTCCCCTGAACAGGTACGAGGTACTGGAGTCCCAGGGCCGTTACCGCATCTTCGTAGCTTTGCTGTGCAAATATACCCTGAAAGATGATCGCCGAAGCATAGGGCGCCCACCATTCCCAGGAATTTGCCGCCTCCACAATAAGGGAAACCACTATCTGGTCCTCGCTCGATTCGGCGTTATACGGGGCATAGGCGGCAAACCAGGAATGCCAGCGATCCTGCAGTCCTACTTCACCGGTACCGGTTTTTCCTGCAATCTCCACACTTCTGATGTTAAGGGGAAACCGTGCCGTACCTTCACTGATAACTCCCCGCATATCCTGCTTCACCGTGTCAAACACTTTTTTATCAACCGTACTTTCGTGAAGCAATTCGGGACGAGTACTCTGCTCCACCGCTCCGGATATGGGATCCCGTATTTCCTTAAGCAGATGGGGTTTATACACCTTTCCGTCGTTGACCACCATGGCAACCATATTGGCCATCTGAATGGGGGTTACCAGCGTATAGCCCTGTCCAATGGCCATGTTCATGGTGTCTCCCCCCTGCCAGCGATCATGGTAACGGCGTTCTTTCCATTGCGGGGTAGGTATGAAGCCGGAGACTTCTCCCGGCAGATCTATGCCCGTAGGTTCCCCAAAGCCATAGTCCATGGCATACGAAACAATCCGTTCCACCGTGAGGTAATCCCTGCCAACTACCCAGTAGTAAATATCACAGGACTGGGCCATGGCCTGGTGCAGGTTGAGTCTGCCGTGTCCGGGACGCCGGATGTGGCACCGCCACAGGCGGTCCCCGTAGCTTATTTCGCCCAGGCAATCCACCAATTGTTCCGGGGAAAAGGCATTTTCCGCCAGGATCCCTGTGGTCATGACGATCTTGAAGGTGGAGGCCGGGGGATAATTTGATTGAATTGCCCGGTTAAGGAAGGGTTTATTGGGATCATTTATCAGGTTTTGATATTCGGCGCCGATATCGCTGTAGCTGAAAATATTGGGGTCATACCACGGGTAGGAAACCATGGCAAGAATTTCCCCGGAGGCGGGCTTCATGACCACAACCGCCCCCATCCGTGGTCCCAGCGCCTTTTCCGCGAGGGTCTGGATTGAATGATCTATAGTGAGGACCAGATTTTTCCCCATCTCGGGGGGGTCCCTGGTGTTATCGTTTCCCGCGATGCGGCGGCCCCGGACATCTACGGTACGGGTCTCCTGACCCTTTTTCCCCCTGAGAATCTCATCGTACTGCCGTTCAATCCCCGCCTTTCCGATGGTATCCCCCTGCTGATAACCGCGGTTGTAGAGCATGGTCAGTTCGTCCCTGGTAATGTCCCCCATATAGCCCAGGACGTGGGAGAGGCTTCCGGAATCCGCGTAGTTCCGCAGGGGCTTTGACTGCCAGGAAACTCCCGGCAGGGTATCTGCATTTTCCGCCAGCGCGGAGATAAGGGGAAAGCTTACATTAACCGCAATTTCCACGGGCTGATACAGGTAGTAATACTGCGGGGGAATTTTGCGATCTATCTGCTCCCGGGAAATTCCCAGTATGGCCGCAACCCTGTTAAAGATGCCGTCGATCTCGTTCTGGGGGATTTCCGCGGGGGTAATACTGACGGCAAACGAATCGGTGTTCAGCACCAGGGGCTGGCGAAAGCTGCGGTCGTAAATCTCCCCCCGCTGGGCGGGAATTATCGTGGTCCGGCGGGAAATATTCTGGGCCCGGGAACGGTAGAGTTCTCCGCTCAGGATCTGCAGGCTGAAAAGCCGGACAGCATAAAGGGCAAAGACTGCGATAAAAAAGATCCGCAGTATCCGTAGTCGTTTTTCCGATCTGGGCGATCCGCCTTCTTCATCCGGGTACATTAGTTATCACCTTTCCCTGCCAGGAGGGGTCGAAACAGTTTCAACAGACCAAAAAGCAGGGGTGCAGTTATGGTATTCAACAGAAGCTCTATCCACAGGGTTGGGGCAGTCAGAGAATAGGCGGGAACCGATTCGGCCAGAAGCAGATGGAGTACAAAAAGCATGAGTGCTTTGAACAGTGTTGCTGCGGCACAGAGAATCATGGGGAGAAACACCGTGTCAAGAAAAAAGGTGCCCTTTAATAAGCCTGCGGCGGCGCCCATGATGGTACGGATCAGGGCGTTCAGGCCCAGGGGGGCATTGGAAACAAGATCCAGGAGCAGGCCGGAAAAAAACCCGGTAACCTGACCCGTCATGACTCCGTTTATATATGCACTGTAGACGATAATTCCCAGGGTAAAATCGGGAATAGTATTGTACAGGGAGATTCGGAGAAACAGGGTGGACTGAAGCAGGACAGCCACCAGGGAAAAAACTGCCGCCCAGATAACGTTCTTAGCCATCCTGTTCCTCTTTTCCGATTACAAATACATATTCAAGGCGGGAAAAATCAATAATGCTTTCCAGTTCTACCTCCATGGAAATTTCGTACTCCTGATAAAGAATCGTATTAACCCGCCCGATGTTTATTCCTCCCGGATACACCCCGCCCATGCCGTTGGTAACAATAAGATCCCCGTAATTTATTTCGTCCCGGGCCCGTTTCCTGATAAAACGCATCCGCAGCGGAACATCGGCGCTGCCCTGCCCCTCTACAATTCCGTCGTAGCGGGACACGGAAAACCGGGACGAGACGAAGGAACCGCTGTCATAAACGGGCATTACCAGACTTTCAAACTGCCCTGTTTGAATGACCTTACCCACCAGACCCTGGACGCCGTTTTGCCAGGCGATTACCGCCATGTTGTTTTCCACCCCCGAATATTTACCTTTGTTAATTACCAGGGCGGGGAAAAGGTTATCAGGGTCCCGGCCGATAAGCTCCGCGGGAATATGAAGGTAGTTAAGGGATTGGGAAAAATCCAACTGCTCCCGGAGCCGGAGATTTTCCTGCCGAATCTCCGCTGAAGTCCGTTCAAGCTGCTCATAGCGGGCCAGACGGCTGCTCAGTTCCGCGTATTCCCGGCGCAGGTTGGCCAGTTCCCGGATGGAAAGAACGGTACGGGAAACCAGGGAGCCGGTTTCATGTATTCCCCCCCGGATTCCGGAAAATAAACTGAGTCCGAAATCCTTTACTTCTACAATAAAACTACGGGTGGAAAGGAGGAGCAGTGTAAAGGATACAATGACCAGGGCAGCGAAAACATAGGAGGTTAAACCCAGACGGCTTGCGGTTCTTTTTTTCCCCTTGATTGCCATCCCTTTTAACCGTTCAGATTATCATAAATACTGCGGGTATTGTCGAAGCCTCTGGCATATTCAAAGTATTTTCCCGCCCCAAGGGCCACGCAGTCCAGCGGGGCTTCTGCCAAAATTACCGGTACGCCGGTTTCCTTGCCGATAAGCTTATCCAGACCTTTAAGGAGAGAGCCCCCCCCGGTCATCACGATACCGCGTTCGACAATATCCGCCGCCAGTTCCGGCGGGGTCTTCCCCAGGGTTGCCTTGATCTCCTCCACGATTTGGGTGATGGGATCGTGCAGGGCATCCCGGACTTCCACGGAATCGATCTCCAGCCGCCGGGGAAGGCCCGTAATGGCATCGGTACCCTTGATCTCCACCTTCTCGATGGTTTTGTCCGGGGAAGCGTTGCCGATTTCAATTTTAAGCCGCTCTGCAGTTTGTTCACCGATGATGAGGTTGTGGACACTGCGGACGTGTTTGATGATGGCTTCGTTGAATTCATCCCCCCCCAGACGAATGGCATTGGTAACTACCATGCCCCCCAGGGAGATGACGGAAATTTCCGTGGTTCCCCCGCCTATATCGCAGATCATGTGGCCGGCGGGCTCGAAAATCGGAATACCCGCGCCGATTGCCGCTGCCCGGCTTTCCTCGATAACGATGACCTCCCGGGCCCCCGATTTATAAGCGCTTTCCTCTACCGCCCGGCGTTCTACCTCGGTAATACAGGAAGGAATACCGATTACCATCCGGGGCTTAACGAAACGGTACCGGGGCAGGGCCTTGGAGATGAAGTACCGCATCATCTTTTCCGTGGATTCAAGATCCGCGATAACCCCGTCCCTCAGGGGCCTGATGGCGATAATATCTTCCGGAGTCTTCCAGAGCATCCGCTTTGCGTCCACCCCGACGGCCACCACCTTCCTGGTACCCCGCTCCACGGCCACCACCGACGGCTCGTTGAGGACGATACCTTTTCCGCGGATATAGATAAGGGTATTGCAGGTTCCTAAATCTATCCCAATATCTGAAGAATTTCTTCCAAACATAGTTTCCCCCCCAATTGGGCGCTTTGCCCTGTTACATATTCAAACGCCGACGCGCGTTTTTGTGGACGGGATCAAGGCGAACCGCCCGCCGCCACTCTGCCCGGGCCCGGGCAGTATCACCCCGGGCTGCATAAATTTCACCTAATTGATAGTACGCTTCAGCGTTTCCGCCGGTTTCGTCCAGGACAAGCTGGTACTGAATTTCCGCTTCCCCGGTATCCCCCTCTTCCATGAGAATTCCGGCATAGAGAAGCCGGCTTGTCGTGACAACCGTGGAATCCCGGGAAGTCTCGATGCACCGCAGCAGGTAGGGTTTTGCCGGAGCGAGAGTCCCACCCTGGGTTTTCCCCAGTTCCATATAGGACCGGGCGATGGAGATAAGCAAAAGATCCGAGGGATTGTTTCCCGTTTCCGGCAGGGCCTGGGCGAAGGCTGTGACACTGGAACGGTAGTCTCTGATGGCCGCGTAGGAAAGTCCCAGGAATTCGCTCATATCCCGGGCCTGGAAAGACAGATCCCGGGCCTTTTCGAGAAAACGTATCGCCAAGTCCGCGAAGGCCGGCCCTTTGTGGTAGTAGGCCTTGCCGAGAACATAGTAAAGCTCCCCGATGCTGGAAGAAGGTTTGCCAAGCAGGGCCTTTCGCAGGGACCAAATACACCGGTCGATATATGCAAGGGTATCGGAACTGTTGATCTGTGCAATTCCAAGCTGATAGGCGGAAAAACCGTTGATGGTAAGGGCGAGATAATCCAGGGGTCTGACGCTCAATTCCTGCCTGCTGAATTCGTAGGCCTCCGCATAGGCCCCCGATTCCCAAAGGGCGAGCATCTGCTTCCCGGTCCTGCCTGTCCGGCTCTGCAGCATGACACCTGCCAGGATAGCTGCGGAAACCAGAAAAAATACGAACACCAGCACCGAAATCCGGCGGACAACATAGCTTCGGTGAAAATGAGAATTGGGGTACTTTTTCTCCCTATACATTCTTATTTACCATATTATAAAGAGGGGTTTAAGTCAATTAAGCGATAACAGTGCAGGGCGGAGGGCGGTGAAAAAAACGATGAACCGTAAGCCGGGTTCTGTTATCAGAACTGCTGTGGGCAATCCTGCCCAAGGCAGTCCTGTCAGCCATCTGTCTTGGACCGGCCTTGCGGACGGTCTCCGGGGATACCCCCGGCAATCTACCTGCGCTTGACCGGCGGGCAGCCGGCACAAAGGCCAAAGCCCCTGTAGCGCCGCTTGATTTTGCTCCTGATGAGGTTTGCCGGCCAATGCCGTTACCGGCATCGCGGTGGGCTCTTACCCGAAGAACCCGAAGGCTCTCCTTTACGCCGTTTCACCATTGCCGCCGGACTTTGACCCCTGGGGGCGCTTTCCGGCGGCTGTATACTTTCTGTTGCACTTTCTGTCGGGAAGAGTTTTCACCCTTCCCGCCCGGGTGTTACCCGGCATCATGCCCTGCGGAGCCCGGACTTTCCTCGGACGGCGATCATGTCCTTCCCGTGCGAACATGGGATTCCCATGAGGACACGGAACGGGCTTTCTTGAGGCCGCCGCGGCTGGCCGGTTCATCGTTACTAAAAACTGTATTGGAAGACCAGGGTTCATACCCTGGGGTATCTTCACCGACGCCGACTCAATCCTCGAAATCGACGTTTACTTTTTCTTCCTCCTCCTCTTCTTCCTCGAATTCTTCCTCTTCCATATCGTCAAGATCGGAAAGACTCCCGGAATCTTCGGTATCAAAAAATTCTTCCTGTCCTCCCTCCGTTTCCTCGTAGTAGAGGATCCGTGAACAATAGGGGCAGAAAACGATTTCTTCCCCCTGGTGGACCGTGTTGGCAAACTGGACCGGCAGGATCATATGGCAGCCCATACACACCCCGCCCCGGATGGCTACGATGCCCCGGCCCATTTTGTTGCGGATGATCCGCTCAAATTTAAAGAGAACCTCCGAATCCATATTGGCGGTAAGTTCCTTCTCCTGGGCGCCCAGACTCTCCATCTTGGCCTTTTTTTCCGCAATCTCCGCGCCGATTCCCGCACGGTGGGTAACCAGTTCCGCCTCCTGCTGTTCGATTAAGGCGCTGTTGTGCTTAAGCTGCTCGTCCAGATCCGCCAGGAGCCGTTCTTCCCGCTGCAGATCCTTGCGGTACTGCTGTTCCTTCTCCGTGGCGTCCCGAATTTCCTTTTCCAGGGCCTCGTATTCCCGCTGGGTGGTTACCGCGTCCATGTATTTTTCTGATTTTTCCCGCAGGGCCTCGGCCTCTGCCAGGAGGTTGCGGAACTCCGATTCGGCGGCCCTGGTTTTTTCGTATTCTACGTTCTTTTCCACAAAGGTCCGCTTGAACCGGGACAGAATCTCCTCCTGGGTTACCAGAATTTTGGGTATTTCCTGAATATCCTGCTCCAGTTTTATCTTTTCCGATAAAATATCCTGGAGAGTTTGCAGTTTTTTAAACATCTCATCCATTGCCATAATGTCCCCTTTAATGATCCAGATAATCTTTAAGCTTGCGGCTCCGGATTGGGTGCCGCAGCCGCCTGAGGGCCTTCGCTTCAATTTGGCGGATCCGTTCCCTGGTAACATTGAAGTAGAGGCCGACCTCTTCAAGGGTCAGGGAGTAGCCGTCATCCAGACCAAAACGCATTTTCAGAACTTCCTGCTCCCGGGCCGGAAGCGTGGACAGCACCCTGGAAATATGGTCCTGCAGCAGGGTAAAGGCGGTTTGATTGGCGGGATTCTCCACATCCTTGTCTTCGATGAAGTCCCCCAGGAGAGAGTCTTCCTCTTCCCCAATCGGGGTTTCCAGGCTTATGGGCTCCCGGGCGACATTTTTTACCGCCTTGACCTTCTGGGCCGCCCAGCCGAGGCGCTCGGCAATTTCCTCGTCCGATGGTTCCCGGCCCAAAACCTGCATAAGCTGCCGGCTTTCCCGGACCACCTTGTTGATCTGTTCGATCATGTGGACCGGTACCCTGATGGTCCGGGCCTGATCCGAAATGGACCGTGTAATGGCCTGTCTGATCCACCAGGTGGCATAGGTGGAGAACTTAAAGCCCTTCTTGTATTCGAATTTCTCCACCGCCTTGATAAGGCCGATGTTGCCTTCCTGGACCAGATCGAAAAAGTGGAGCCCCCGGTTGGTGTATTTCTTGGCGATGGACACTACCAGCCGCAGATTCGCCTTGATAAGCCGGTCTTTGGCATTTTTCATCATGTTCCGGCCCCGGCTGATCTCCTTGGCCATGAGATTGATACTGTCGATGGATTCCTCGAATTCCGCCTCCATCTGGTGGATCTTCTTTTCGGTCATCTGGATATGGCGGATCTTCTCTTTGATCTCATCGGAACTGAGGCCCAGTTCCCCCTCCAGTTGTTCCCGCTCATCCTTGAGGGTCAGCCGGCGGCCGATGATCCTTAGTTCTTTTAAGGAGCCCACCCGCAGATGCTTTTCGATCCGTTCCTGTTCCTTACGGAACCGTTTGATCTTCTTGGAAGCCTGGATGAACTTTTCGGAAAAACCGGCGATCTCCTCCGGGTGGATCTCCACATGGTCGATCGCTTCCATGATCCGGTTGCGGAATCCCAGGAGTTCCGAGTCCTCAAAGAAATTCTGTCCCTTGGCGATGACGTGCCGCTTAAGTTCCATATAGCCCCGAAGATCCGGCAGGATGAGCTTGATGGTTTCCTTGTAGTTCTGTAAAAGCCGGCGGCGTTCGGTCATCTGCTCGGTTACTTCTTTTTTTGAAAGATTGAGTTCGCGAATGTCTTTTTTAGGATTGAGTTTTTGATAAATATGGTGGAATTCGGGGATGATCATTCCTGATTTTTTGATTACTCCCTTGATGATGTTTTCCCCCTCCTCCATCTGCTTGGAGAGTTCCACCTCCTGCTCCGCAGTAAGAAGGTTTTCCCGGCCGATTTCCCGCAGGTACAGCCTGATGGGATCGTCGACGGAAGACTCTTTGTCGTTGTACACCAAACGTTTTTTTTCATTGTTGGAAGATTTACGGTTTTCCCCCTCATCTTCCCCGCTACCCTCTTCCTCGATAAGCTGAACATTGTTGGCCTCAAGCAGGGCGAGTACCTGCTCGATTCTGTCCGAATTGGCGATGTGCTCGGGAAGGTAATCTGAGAGTTCTTCGTATGAAAGGGTCTTCTGCACTTTTGCGTGTTCAATGAGCTTAACAACCGCAGGATCAAGGGCGATATCCCGAACCTGCACTTCTGTTATGGTCATATCTTGCCTTCCTTCAAGTGGCGTAATTCGGCGTCGATGTGCATCTTCTCTACCAGAAGTTCATCGAGCCGGTTTTCCCGCCCCCCGGCGGGGTTGTGCTCCAGGCCATACAGTTCTACCGCTATATCGGAAAGTCTGCGCCTGAGCCTTTTTTGAATGATTTTTTTAATACCATCCCGCATGAGTTGTTCGGGATTTCCCGCAAACTCTCCGGAGATTCCCTTACCCGCTACATAGTTCCGCAGGGACGGCGAAGATATACGGGACAGGAGAGCGTCGGGGCCGCGTTCTTCCCGGATAAAACACTCTTCCATTGCAATGAAGAGTTCTTTTGCGGCCGCGTCTTCTATCTCGTCTATGTGTACTTCCCCGCGGAAGGCCGGATAGAGCGATGAATTCACCATTACCAGGGTAAGGAGGTTCAATTCATCGTTTGTCTGCAGAGGTTTTTGATCCTCTTTTGTATCCTCCGGCCCTGATGCCCTTTTCCCGGTAAACCTCCGGTTGTAGTCGTTCAGGATTGCCGCCCGGTCAGCCCCAAAGGCGTCCGCAACGGTCCCAAAACAGGCGTCCCGCGACACATCCGATTCCAAGGCTTCGATATATGGAAACAAAAAGGCGATTGCCCTTGCCTTTCCTTCGGATCGTGAAGTGTCAAAAAGCCGCTTGCTGCGGGATATAAGATACTCAAAGTCTAATATAAGACATTTCATTTGTCTTTGCAATACATCGGAGCCCTGGTACTTTAAAATATCTGCCGGATCTTTTGCCGGCGTCCCCTCCGCCGCCGTCTCCGGCGCCCCTGCCGCATCTTGGCCGGGGACGACAACCATGCAGGCAAGGCCGTTTCGCCGGCAGGTCATGATGGCCTTTACGGCGGCGTTTTGCCCGGCTTCATCGGAATCGAAGACCAGGTTTATCTGTTCCGCCCAGCGGTGCAGAAGCCGGGCTTGATCGTCGGTGAAGGCGGTCCCCAGGGGGGCCAGGGCATTGGTGATCCCCGCCTGATGAAGGGCTATGACATCCATATAGCCCTCCGCCAGATAGGCC
>JAISFT010000113.1 GCA_031263435.1 Treponema sp.
CCGGGGCTAAGCATAAAAGCCGGCCGGGTTTGGAGCCGCAAATTGTCGTATACTAAAGGAGTAAGATATGAGCAGACAGTACTATATTGCCGGGAACTGGAAGATGCACAAGACCCGCGCCGAGGCGGCGGAGCTTGCCGGGGCCTTGGCGGCCCAGCTTAAGAACGGGAAGCACAAGTACCTGGTGGCCCCCAGCTTTACCCTGCTGGAAACGGTGGCCCCCATCGTCAGGGGGACCGGTATCCGCCTGGGGGCCCAGAACTGCGCCGCCGAGGAGCAGGGAGCCCATACCGGGGAAGTTTCGGTGTTGCAGCTTAAGGACCTGGGGGTCCAGACGGTGATCCTGGGGCACAGCGAGCGCCGGCATGTCTACGGGGAAGACGATGTACTGATCAACAAGAAGGTAAAGCTGGCCCTTAAACACGGCTTTGAGGTGATCCTCTGCGTCGGGGAACTGTTGGAGGAGCGGGAGGCCGGCAAGGCCGAAGCGGTCTGCGAAACCCAGACCGTCAAGGGCCTGGAGGGGGTAGCCGCCTCCGACCTGGGCCGGATCGTCATCGCCTACGAGCCGGTCTGGGCCATCGGCACCGGCAAGACCGCCACCCCGGAGGACGCGGATGCGATCCACGCCTTTATCCGCGGGGTGATAGCCAAGCTCTACGGCCAGGCCGCGGCGGACGCGATTATCATCCAGTACGGCGGTTCGGTAAAGCCCGAAAACGCCGCCCAGCTTATGGCGAAGGAGAATATTGACGGCGCCCTGGTGGGCGGGGCGGCCCTGAAGGCCGATACCTTTGTTCCCATTGCGAAATTCGGCCAGGAGTGATCCGGTCTTGTTTCCCGGGGCGCCTTAAGCTATGGCCGCGGCAAAGTTACTGAAGAAGATCTACGACAATATCGGGGTGATTCTTTTTTCCATCGCCGCGGTTATGGTGTTGGTTATCTCTGTTTACAACAGCGTTTTTATCCAGTTTATCTCGTCCTATTTAAGTGATGTTTTTACCAGGCAGCTCCTGGGGGCAAGTCAAAGGCTTGCCTACCAGGTCAGCGCCGAGGAACTGGAAGAACTGCAGACCGCCGGGGATATGGAAAAGCCCCTGTTCCAGGATATCCGGCGGCGGCTCAGGGTTTTTGCCCGGGAAAACCAGGTGCGCTATGCCTATTATTTCCGGGTCGACGAAAAGACGGGGCATATTCATTACATTATTGATAACGATGATGATCCTGCAACCACGGTAAATCTGGCTTCCCATCCTGAGGATATTGAGGAGGAGGCCGTATACATGGCGCTGCGGGAGAGGCAGCCTTTTGCCACTACTCCCGGGGACTATGCTTCAAAATGGCCGGACCTTATCTCCGCCTATGCCCCTGTTTTTGATTATGCGGGGGATATCATCGCCCTGGCGGGGGTGGATGTTTCCGATACACGGCTGGTCAGCATACAGAAACATGCCGCGGTTTTTGCCCAGATCCTGATTCTCGCGATGGCCTTTGCCATTGTTTCGGGGTTCAGCAGCATTGTCGTCCTGGGAAGAAAGGAGCTGGTCCTTTCCCGGCGGCTTGACCAGCAGGAACTGATGGCCCGGCTGGCCCAGAGTCTTACCAATGCCGCGGATACCTCCATCCTTATCAACGAGGCCCTGCGGATTACCGGAGAATTTCTGGATGTAACCCGGATGGTTATTGCGATTACGGAGGAAGATTCCGCCCTGAGCCATGCCGCCTATAGCTGGGTATCTTCGGGTGAAATTGCCGCCATCCCCCCCAAGGCGAGGCTTAGCGGCATTATCGACACCTTCCCCAGGAAAAGACTTGCCGGTGAACCTGTCTCTGTTCTGTACTGTGATGATGTTGGTACAGATGACCGTTACGCGGCCATGTCCCTGGTGGGGGTTAAGGCGTTTATCATGGCCCCCCTCTACGTGGACGGGAAGTTCTGGGCGATTCTGACTATCGAAGAATGTCTGCGCTCCCGGCATTGGACCAAAAGCGACCGGCAGTTGGTAAATACGGTGAGCAGCATCATTGCGGGGGAGGCGATTCGGGCCCAGCGGGAAAAGGAACGGAACATCGCCCTGGCGGAGGCGAGAAAGGCAAGCCAGGCCAAGACCGATTTTCTTGCCAACATGAGCCATGAGATGCGGACCCCCATGAACGCCATTATCGGTATGGCCGCCATCGGCAGGGCCGCGCCGGACATTGAAAAGAAAGAATACTCCCTGGGAAAAATTACCGAGGCCGGCAGCCATCTTTTGGGGGTGATCAACGACGTTCTTGACATGTCCAAGATCGAGGCCAATAAGTTTGAGCTGGACTTTACGGATTTTGACTTTGAAAAAATGCTGAGAAAAACCGCCGATGTGATCAACTTTAAGGTGGAGGAAAAACGCCAGCATTTTACGCTGAGTTCCGCCGAAGATATTCCCGGCAGTCTTTACGGGGACGAGCAGCGGCTTTCCCAGATAATTACCAATTTGCTGAGTAATGCGGTCAAATTTACCCCCGACGGCGGGACTATCATGCTGGAAGCCCTGCTGGAACAGCCGGGCGGGGGCGGAGCGGAAAACGAATACCTTATCAGGGTACGGGTGACCGATACGGGAATTGGCATAAGCGCCGAACAACTGGCCCAGCTCTTTTCTTCGTTTACCCAGGCCGATTCTTCTACATCCCGGAAATACGGCGGCACGGGGCTGGGGCTGGCGATTTCCAAGCGGATTGTGGAACTGATGGGGGGGCGGATCTGGGCGGAATCCGAGCCGGGCAAAGGTTCGGTCTTTAGTTTTATCGTACCGCTGAAAAAAGGCACAGCAGAATTGGCGGCCCGGGGGGCGGGGGCCGCCGGGCCGCAGGAGCCGGAGGCGGACAACTTTGCGGGCTTTAGGATTCTCCTGGCAGAGGATGTGGAGATTAACCGGGAGATTGTCCTGTCGCTTTTGGAGCCCACCGGGATCTCCGTCGAATGTGTGGAGAACGGCAGCATGGCGGTACAGATCTTCAACGCCTCCCCCGCCGCCTTTGACATCATTTTTATGGATATCCAGATGCCCGAGATGGACGGCTACGAGGCTACCCGGGCCATCCGGGCTTCGCCGGCTCCCAATGCGAAGACCATACCCATCATTGCGATGACCGCCAATGTTTTTAAGGAAGACGTGGATAAGTGCCTGAAGGCCGGGATGAACAGCCATGTGGGGAAGCCCCTGAATTTTGACGAACTTCTGGGCCTGCTCAGGCTCCACCTGCACCGGTAGGCGGCGGTCCCCGGCTAAAGGTCTGCGCCGGGCTGCGTCGTGCCGGGCTGAACTGTGCCGGGCTGAACGCAGAGGAATTTTGATCGTATTTTGGGCGTAAAATTGGCGCTTTTCCCGCAGAATCCGCTGCTATTTTCTCGTAATGTTACATTGCCGGTATAATTTTTTCCCCTAATGGATAAATTTACTCCGTTATGGTATAATTTTATCGTTTCGTATCCCCGGACAGGAGGACAGGTATGGGCGATCAACAGGGAACACCCGGCAGGCCGGAAGAGGTTCGCAGCAGCCAGGCTGCAGAAGAATCCCGGGACCGCCAGGGTATGCGCCGCCGCGAAGCCGGTATACGCTGGGATGACCGCCGCCGCCGTCCCGGTGAACGCCGGACCAGACAGGACCGGCGGACGACAGATGACCGCCGGGGGACTGAACGCCGGCTTAAGACACCCGACCGCCGCCTGATCGATGAACCTTTTTTGTCCCCGGACCGGCGCAAGGGTGAAGATCGCCGCAAGTCCGGGGACCGGCGGTTCCAGAATCGCCGGGGCGAGGACCGGCGGAAAACACCGGATCGCCGGCAAAGCAGGGAAAATCCCCCGGTCCCCGGCCCGGAGGGGGAAGACAAGGAAACCGATCCCGGTTCCCCATCCTAAGCCCTAAACGTGGCCTACCCAGCGGTATCTCCGGGGCAGGAGATACCCCGGGATACTGGAAGTAAAGACAACTTATTTGACGCTGGATCCATAGTTTTCTACAAAAATAAACGCGTTGTCCAGGATAAACGCACAGAAATTTCACAAAATTGGCTGCCCGGTGCCGAATTTACGCTTTGCTGTCGGCCAATCTAAGGGTTTCCCCCAAAAAATTTGAAAAAATTCCCAAAAATCCAAGCGCCATGCACGGCCGACCCTATATATAGGTATCCATAACCAAAGGAGGCCCAACATGACTGACCCTTCCCCCTCTCCCATCCCCTGGCATCCCGCCTTCGTCCAGGCTCTCCAACTCGAACTCGAACCGTTCCTCCACTCCCTCGAATTTACCTCCGAACTCCCCCTTACCTCCGAACCCCTCCGGGCCGACCTCCTCATCATCAAAAAATCCCCCTCCCTCATCATTGAAAAAAATATTGCCCGCCGCTTCAAAGAGGTGAACCTCCTCGAATATAAAAGCCCCGCCGCCTACATCTCCATCCACGACTTCCACAAAACCCTTGCCTACGCCTTTCTCTACGCATCCCTCCACAAGACCGATATGGATGCCATGACGGTCAGCATCATTGGGAGCCGTCACCCGCGGAAGCTGTTCAGGGAGCTGAGGGAGAAGGGGTATGGCGTGGAGGAACGGGAGCGGGGGATCTATGAGGT
>JAISFT010000132.1 GCA_031263435.1 Treponema sp.
TGCCGAGAACGGGAGTTGAACCCGTACCCCCTTGCGGGGAGGGGATTTTAAGTCCCCGGTGTCTACCATTCCACCACCTCGGCTGATGCACACACCATACTATACTTTTCCCCCCAGGGCAAGGTCTATTGGAGCGGAAAACCCGATCCCCGATGTCAGCCCCGTAAGGATCTGACGCCGGGGATGCGCCCTCACACGACCTCGTAGCCCGCTTCTTCCACCGCGGCTTTGAGGGCGGCCAGGGTTACGCTGTCGGCGTGGTCCACATCCGCGGTTTTGGCTTTAAGGTTCACGGACGCGGATTTTACGCCGCTTATCCCTTCCAGGGCTGTTTTTACCGCCTTGACGCAGTGTTCGCATGACATACCATCAATTTTCAATTTCGTTTTCATGACTTATCCTCCTGTGGCATGGTCGCATAAAAAGCCGGTTTGGGAAAGGGAGCGGGCGGCCGCATTGTCCAAATTTGGCTATTCAGCTATCATAAATCCCATGAAGTACAGAAAGGACGGAAAATCGGGGAATGAGCTTTCGGCGCTGGGGTTCGGCTGTATGCGGTTCCCCCGGAAAAACGGCGCGATTGATATGGCCAGGACCGAATGGCTTGTCATGGAGGCGATACAGGGAGGCGTGAATTACTTTGACACCGCCTATATCTACGGGGGCAGCGAGGAAGCCCTGGGGGCCGTTCTTGAAAAGCACAAAGTCCGGGACAAGGTTTTTATCGCCACCAAGCTCCCCTTGATTGTTACCCGGAGCCGCAGTGATTTTGATAAGTTTTTCAACAAGTCCCTTGAGAGGCTCCGAACGGATCATGTTGATTATTACCTCCTGCACATGCTCACCGACAGGGGGCAATGGGAAAAGTTCCGGGCTTTGGGGATAGCGGATTGGCTTGCGGAACAGAAGAAGGCGGGGCGTATAAAACAGGCCGGATTTTCGTTCCATGGGGCGCAGGAGGAGTTTCAGGGGCTCCTGGATGCCTATGACTGGGATTTCTGCCAGATACAGTACAACTATGCGCAGGAAAACTACCAGGCGGGAAAGGCGGGGATGCTCAGGGCCGCGGCCGGGGGGCTGCCGGTTATCGTCATGGAGCCCCTCCTTGGGGGGAAGCTCGCTGCCGTCCTGCCCCGCGAAGCCGAGGAGGTCTTCCGGGCGGCCGACCCCAATCGGAAGGCGGCGGACTGGGCCTTCCGCTGGCTGTGGGACCAGGAGGAGGTGACCGTGGTGTTGTCGGGGATGAACGATCCGGTTCAGCTTGAGGAGAATCTTTTGACGGCGGAGACCGCGCTGCCCGGCGCGCTTACCGGGGATGAGCGGGAAACCTACCGCCGGGTGCTGGAGATATTCCGGGCATCGTACAAGATCCCCTGTACGGGATGCAATTACTGCATGCCCTGCCCCCAAAACGTCAATATTCCCGGTTGTTTCGCCGCGTACAACACGTCTTTCGCCATGGGCTGGATACAGGGGATGCAGCAGTACGCCACCAGCGCGACACTGACTTCAGCACGGACCGGCGGTCCCGGCCATTGCGTCAGGTGCGGGAAGTGCGAGTCCCATTGCCCCCAGCACATTGCCGTCATGGATTCGCTTAAAAGTGTAAGAAGACGGCTTGAACCGCTCTGGATCCGCTGGGGGCTCGCGGTCGTTAGGGCGGCGCTGGGGCACTCAAAGAAAAAGAGCGCCGAACCGGCGGCCGGTTAGGAAAGGGAAGCGGCAAATATGAAAAGACCGAGGTATAAACCGGCTGCCAGGGTATACCCGGACATTAAAGTGTCGGCGTCAAGGTTTTCCGGCCCGCTGATATTCGTCCTGCGTTTTGCCGTCCGGTTTTACCTTTTTTCTTTTATCGGCGGCGCAAAAGTCAGGCTGGAAACACAATCACCGCTCATTGACGCTTTCAGGCGGGCTCTGGGCGGGGAAAGCCGGTGCATCGTGGCGTTCCGCCATCCCCGCGGATTCGAGCCGCAGCTTTTAACATGGTTTGTCCTGTATGAATTAAAGAGGATAGCCGCCCGGCAAGGCGTACCGCTGCCCTCCGCTCCCCGGATGCGTTTTGTCTACGGTTACGAGGTGCTCCGTTGGGGCGGCCGGATTGTGCGGATCGTCATGCCCCGGCTGGGCTGCCTGCCGGTCCACCACGCCAAGCTCGATTCCCGGGGACTGGCGGCTATTTATGACGCCATCGCGCGGGGGCCTTACCCGGTGGGCATCGCCCCTGAGGGACAGGTCAGTTACACCGTAGGCGGGATACCCCGCCTGGAGCCGGGGATTATCCGCATAGGCATGGGGGCGGCGGCGCGGCTCGCGGAAGAGGGAAAAGCCCTGCCGGTAGAAATTCTGCCCCTGTCGATGCGGTTCAACTACGGCAGGGGGAGTGAAAGGGCGGCGGAGGCCCTGTTGCGGAAAGTGGAGAAACTCTGCGGCGCCGGGGCCGAATCAGGCGGCACGGGGGGGCTTGCGGAACGTTTTCTGAACTGCCGGGAAATCATTCTGAAGGTGAACGAAAAGCGTTACGGGATAAGCCCCGAGCCCGGCCTTCCCTGGGACGAGCGGGCGACGGCGCTGCTCAAGGCGGCCCTGGATTACTGCGCGGGCATCCTCGGTGTTCGGGATGACAGGACCGAACATTTCGACCGCCTGTATTACCTCCGGCAGATTTGCTGGGATCGCATCTTTTTACCGGGGGAAGAAGCCAAAACGGAAATCGAGCGTGCCGTTGAGGACCTCCGGGCGGG
>JAISFT010000191.1 GCA_031263435.1 Treponema sp.
GAATCCCGGACCCGGCAGAGTCCTTCGATAAGCTCCTCCCCGGCAACGGCAAAACCCACCCGCAGCCCCGCCAGGGAAGCGGACTTGGAAAGGGTATGGATCAGCATCAGGTTGGGATGGGATACAATGTGGGGAATCAGGGTCCGGCCCCCAAAGCTGATATACGCTTCATCCACAACCAGGACACGGCCCTGTTGTTCCTGCTGTTCCGCCAGGGAAAGCATTGCGCGGGTATCAAGGATTCTGCCGGTCGGGGCATTGGGGTTGGGAAAAATAATCCCCCCGTTGGGGACCTGGTAATCTTCCGGGCGGATGGCAAAATCCCCGTCAAGCGGAATAGTCCTGAAGGGCACAGCCCAAAGATCCGCATAAACAGGGTAAAAACTGTAGGTAATGTCGGGAAACAGGACCGCCGTACCGGCGGCAGCCGGGAAAAAGGCGGCAAACGCGAAGGCCAAAACTTCATCGGATCCATTCCCCGCAAAAACCTGAGCGGGCTTTACCCCATAACGGGCGGCAACGGCCTCCCGCAGTTCCGTACAGGAAGGATCGGGGTACAGGCGGAGGCTCTCCCCCGCCGCCCGGTCAAGGGCCTCGAAAACCCGCGGAGAAGGGGGATAGGGATTCTCGTTGGTGTTAAGCTTGATAAACTGCCGGTCCCGGGGCTGCTCCCCCGGAATATAGGGGGAAAGACGGCGCAGCCGTTCATTCCAATATGTGCTCACCCGGCCCTACTTTTTGTGCCGCCGGTCCAGCTCATCAAAAACTTCCTCCACCTTTACCCCGGCGCGGGTCATTAAAACCGCAGTAAAGTACAGTAAATCTGCGGCCTCCCAGACAAGCTCGTCATGGGTCCCGGCCCGGCAGAGTTCCTCCGCCTCTTCCATCACCTTTTCCCGGACCAGATCATCATCCAGGGCGGCAGTATAGGAGCCGGGACTGGGATTACGAAGGCGGCCGGCAATAATCTCCTGGAGAAATTCCAAACCATAACGCCTTCCCGTATCAAAGCAGGAGAAGGCCCCGGTATGGCACACGGGACCGGCGGGCTCCACCACGGCAAGAATGGCGTCCCGGTCACAGTCCGCCCGCATCCGCAGCAACGCAAGGGTGTTCCCCGAATGTTCCCCCTTCATCCACAGAACATTCCGGGTACGGCTGTAAAAACAAAGATTCCCCCGCTTAAAACTTTCCGCCACCGCTTCCCGGTTCGCAAAGCCGGTCATCAGCACCTGACCGCCGGGGCTTTGGGCAATAACAGGGAGAAGCGTCCTCGCAGTATTATTATTCGCAGTATCACTATTCACAGTATTGCCATCCGCAGCATCACTGTTCACAATATCAATATTCGCAGTATTACTGTTTTCAAGGCCCGGGGCATACGCGCCTTTTTTCCAGTTAAGGGAACGGACAAACGCCTCCGCCAGATCTACCTTTCCCGTATAAAGGGCCATCCCCAACTGCACATCGCAGCCCAGGGCCGCGGCAGCTTCAATCTCCTCCACGCTGTTCACCCCGCCGGCCACCGTGATGCCGCAGGAGACGGCATCACGCAGGGCCCTGACGGGCTCAAGATCCAGGCCGGTCATGGTGCCTTCCCGATCCACGCAGGTAAAAAGAAGCCCCCCGCAGAAATCCTGCACCCCCCTGGCCGCCTCAATCAGGTCCAGACCGGTGGGGGTTTTCCAGCCGTCCACCGTAATTTCATAGCCGCCCCCGGCCCGCCTTCCCGCGTCCACCGCAACAATAAGCCGCTCCCGGCCAATCTCCCGAATCAGCGCCTCAAGGAAGGGGATATTCACCGCAAATTCCCCGCCCGCTATCCCCGCGCCCCGCTTCTCCGGGTCCCTGAAAACCTGCGAACCGGCGATGATCTTTTCCGCGCCCAGACTCACCAGTTCCCTGGCCTGCTCCGGACTCCGAATCCCCCCGCCCACCCTGCAGCGGGCCCTCCTGAGCAGCGGCCGCAACAGTTCAATGTTGGAACCCTTCCCCATAGCGGCGTCAAGGTCAATAACCGCGACCTCGCCGTAGCGGTCAAATTCCTCCGCCAGCTCCACCGCATTATCCCGCTGCAGCACCAGTTCCGAACCCTGCTTAAGCTGGACAACCCGCCCGCCCTGCAGATCAATTGACGCAATAACCATGCGGATAAGCTACCATTTCGGCAAAAAAACGGCAACCGGGCGCACATACCAGCCTGTTTTGCAGCATATTTCAAAACTGCAGAATTTCTTATTCTTTTTTTGGGCGCATCGCTGGCCTGCGGGGTCCTGCGGATTCCCCGCAGGCCAGCGACCGGGCTTTCCGGGGCTCCGCTACGCTCCGGCCCCGCCTGCGGCGGGTCTAAACCCCTCCAATCCCTTGCGCGTTCGCTGGGGGTTCCCTTTTCGCCGCCAGGATATATTGCCAGAGACTGTTCCAAAACCCCCTGAAAGGATAGAAAAGGCGGGCTCCGCTTGACAAAAACCATAATTGCGATACAATTATACCGATGAATCAAAGAATGGTATACTTTTTTATACATTCTAATCAACCAACTCCGTTGAAAGGTTCTCATAATTC
>JAISFT010000236.1 GCA_031263435.1 Treponema sp.
AAGAAGCTCCTCCAGGTTCACCGGGCGGCAACCCCTGAAATAGTCCCCCTCCCTCATGTTCCTAGGCTCTTTAGATACTCAAATGTTGCGGGAGGCGCTAGTTCCCGAATCCTCTCCAGATCCCCGGCTTTCAAAAGTTCCCGTACCCTGCTGGCACTTACCGGTTCTCCCCCGATTTCAAGTCGGGGAATCTCGACAAGTTCTATGCCGAAGCAAGGAAGGAGCGCCGCCATGGCGCGGTTGTACGCGGCGGTTACTATGTCCCGCGGTTCGGTTCCCACGAAACGGCGGCTGATCCCCAGGGGAAGGGCAAAATGTTTGGCGAAGATCCTGATGTCCAGCTCCATGTTCAGATCCAGGGGAGAGACCGAATCCCGAAAAAAATAGTCCGGAAAGGTCTGGGCGGAAATAAGGTAGGGTCCTGTGGGATGGAGGTAGACACGGGGGATATGGGCAATTCCCTTCAGAACAAGCTCATAGCGGAGATCCGCAGGGAAGAAACTCAGGTTTTCGGAAACTACAAAAACGTGGAGGGCCTCGCAGCCGGCGGCGGCAGTCTCGATAAGGTACTGGTGGCCCCGGGTAAAGGGGTTACCGTTAACAAGCACCGCGCCAACAGGGTCGGCGTCAACAGGGGGTCGGGAAAGCTCTGCCACAAAGCAGGAGATCCCGTTCCGCCGGTTTTCCATCAGGAGGACGCTATCGGTTTTTTCGATGGCATAAAAGCCCAAGTTTCCGAAACGTTCTTCGTTTTCCGGCTTGGTAAAAAGAAAAAGGTGAAAGATCCCTTGCCGGCCCGCCTCTTTGATGAGTTCCGTCACGATGATCGCGGCAAGTCCTTCGCTTTGGAAGGCAGGGGAAACCGCGATACATTTAAGCACACGGCCGTCCAGAGAGCCTGCGGCAGCGATAACTTCCCCTTCCATAACACAGACCGAGAAGCCTATGCGTTCATCATATCCAAGGCCGTTTTCCCGGAGGAATTCCTTAAGCTGTTCCCGATCTTCCCCCCGAAGGGGGGAACCGGATCGAAGCTCCATCAAGGCCCTATTTCACTTGGCGGATAAGATCGATGACGCTACCGTCCCGGTACGTTACGACCCCCACCACCTTGTCCGTGAATTCCACGGGCCGGGGCTTACCCACCAAGGTTTCCACCATGCCCCGCAGTTCCCCAATGTCCCGCAGGGGAAGCCGCGCGGCAAGAAATTTTTCCCGTAGATCCTGCCGTTCCGGGTTCACCGCCACCCCCTGCTCGGTGACGATCACATCCACGGTTCTGCCAGGGGTAACGATGGTTCCCACCCGATCAACCACGCAGGGTATCCTCCCCCGGGTAAGGGGGCAGACCAGGATAGACACCGATGCCCCGTAGGCCGTGTCCTGGTGGCCCCCGACGGCGCCCCGGATGATCCCATCCGATCCGGTAAGGACATTCACATTAAAGCTGGTGTCCACCTCCAGCGCGGAAAGGACTACTACGTCAAGCTGGTTCACCGCGGCACCGACCCCCCGGGGACTCGCGTAGTATTCGGCGGAGATCTGGTGGTGGAAGCGGTTGTTCTTCAGGGAATCCGCGGCCTTAAGATCGAAGCCCTGGACATCCAACAGTTTCTTGACCAGCCCTTCCTCGTGGAGATCCACGATGGATCCGGTAATGCCCCCCAGGGCAAAACGCGCGGTAATGCCTTTGGCCTTCATCTTTTCCCGCAGAAAGCGAGTTACTGCCAGGGAAGCGCCGCCGGTTCCGGTCTGGAAGGAGAAACCCTCTACCAGGCAGCCGGAGGCATCTATCACCTCCGCGGCGCTTTCCGCCATGACCAGTTCCTTGGGGTTGGTGGTGAAACGGGTGGCCCCCGACATGATCCCCGCGGGATCGCCTATCTTGTCCACCTTCACCACAAAGTCCACATCGCTTTCAGGAATGCCGAAAGGTACGTTGGGAAAGTGAACGATGTTGTTGGTGATGATGATGGTCTTTTTGGCGTACTGAGCATCGCATTTGGCATAGCCCATGGAACCACACATGACCCCCGCGTCGCTTTCCCGGGAATAGCCGTTGGCGTTGCCAAAGGGATCACAGGAAGGGGCCCCCAGGAAGGCTACATCAATGGGCAGTTCTCCTTCTGCAATGGCGTAGGCCCGGCCGCCGTGAGAACGGAAAACCACAGGTACGTCCATAAGGCCCTTGGAAATTTCATCCGCCAGTTTCCCCCGCAGCCCGGAGGTCTCGATCCGGCGGATCACCCCGTTCCTGATGTGTTCGATCAGCGGGGCATGACAGTCTGTCAGGGAAGATGCGGCCAGCACCAGGTGCTTAAAACCCATTTGAGCCAGCTTGTCCAGTACCATGTTGACGATATAGTCGCCGTTCCGAAAGTGGTGATGGAAGGAAATGGTCTGTCCGTCTTTAAGCCCTGAGTTTTCTATGGCCTCCTCAAGGCTGGCCACGATTTTGTTGTGGGAAATTTCTCGCTGGGCCAGGGTGCGGTAGTCTTTCTGCAGGGCTTCCGGATCGAAGGCACGGCCCAGACCGGGAATAGGGGCAAATGCAGTTTTGTTCATCTCGCGACCTCCTTGTCGCCGTCAGCTTCAAACCGGATACCCGCAGCCCGGGCAAGATCCAGCACCCGCTCTGCCCGGGTAACCACGGGCTTGTCGATCATCTTGCCGTTCAGGGCGATGACCCCGGATCCCCTGGCGTTGGCTTCTTTAATGGCCCCGATAACCGCCAGGGCGTTTTTGATTTCTTTTTCCGAAGGGGTAAATATCTGGTGGACGATCGAGATCTGTCGGGGGTTGATGACGCTCTTGCCGTCAAAGCCCAACTGCCTGATAAGGGCCGTCTCTTTCCGGAGACCCTCCTCGTTGTTTACGTCCGAGTAAACCGTGTCGATGGCGTCTATCCCCGCAGCCCGGGCCGCCAAAAGGACCATGCTCCTACCGAAAAGCAGTTCTATCCCTTCCGGGGAACGGCTGGTTCGGAGATCCGTCACGTAGTCTTCCGCGCCGATGGCGATCCCTGTAAGCCTCTTGCTGGAGAAGGCGATCTCCTTCGCGTTGAGCACCCCAGCAGCGCTTTCAATGGCCGCCATCATGCAGGTTGACCCGGTAGGGCGCTTGTATTTTTTTTCCGCGGCAGCGATCAGTTCCTCGCAGTCAAGCACGTCCCGGGCGGATTCGGTCTTGGGAAGCCGGATCACCGCCTTGCCGCTGCTCACGATTGCCTCAATGTCGTCCTTGCCAAGCCGCTCGTGGGGATCGTTGATCCTGACCACCAGTTCCTTGCCGGGGTAGGTCAGGCTTGTCAGGGCCTGGAACACCAGGAAACGGGCACTGTCCTTCTCGTGCACCGAAACCGAATCTTCAAGATCGAACATGATGCAATCGGATGGGTAGATCCCAGCGTCCCGGATCATGCCGGCATTGTTGCCGGGGATGTAGAGCATGGTTCTTCGCAGTTGTTTCATGCTTTCACCTTCCAGTCAAAGGAATCCGCTCCATTGGCCCGGTATACCGCGGTCTTGGTCCGCGCCCGGATGGTACAGTCCAGGGCGCCCTTGTCCACAGCGCGGATTCTGGCGTGTTCCACCAAGAGTTCCGCAAGGGTTTCCAGGATGGCCCGGCGGATCTCCCCGCCGAATTGCTTTTCCACGATGCTCTGCAGGTCGATTTCTATACCCTGTCCGCCTGGCTCCACCGTAATCATGATATCGCTGGACTCAAGGGTACCGGCAACACCGGGTTTGATAATATCCATGCTCATTCCCCCTTATCTTCCTAACGGAACTATCCCGAGGATAATTCCGCTTAAAAGCATGATCAAGCTCATGCCCCAGACCCAGAAGAAGCTGGTCTTAATATGCTCGTTAATCTCCACTTCCGCAAGGCCGCAGCCCAAAAGAGTGGCAGGAACCATGGGACTGATGAAGCAGGCCAGGTTCCGGCAGACCACCATGGTTATCGCCACCGAGGCCGGGGCAACTCCGTAGCTTTGCCCTACCTGCACCACAATCGGCAGCACTCCGTAGTAGTAAGCATCGGTCTCGAAGAACAGGGCCAGGGGCGCGGAAAATACGCCGATGATGATGGCAATATAAGGCCCCAGGGCAGGGGGAATAATACCCACCAGTACTTCTCCCATAGCTTTCATGATGCCGCTTTCATCCAGGACTCCCAGGAGTATGCCCGCCCCCAGGATAGTGGAGGCCATCATCACCGCACCCTTGGAATGGGCCGCGAAACGGGCGGTCTGTTCCTTAGGGTGGGGGTAATTAACCAGCAGAGCAACCGCGCAAGCGATCATGAAAATGTAGAACGAGGGAACCCGCAGAAAGGTGAGGGCCAATATGGCGATCAGGGTAAGGATCACGTTGAACCAGAAAAGTTTGGGCCGCCTCAGGGAACCCTTTTGATCCGTTGATACTGCCCCGTCAGCCCCAAGCTCCGGCTGGAAATTGGGATCATAGCCTGCACCCCGTTTGATTTCCATCCTTGCCACCAGGAAGGACACCCCGAAAGCCAGTACGATCCCCACACCCTGCATGGGCAGGATGGCGGTCCACAGTTCCCCCGCGTCCATCTTGATGACCGAAGCAGCCCGCAGGGTCGGGCCGCCCCAGGGGAGAAGGTTCATTACCCCCATAGCTGATGTGGTGATAAGCATCAGCGAGGTGTTTCTCATCCTGAGCCTCTTAAAGATGGGGTGCATGGCGGGAATGGTAATAAGGAAGGTTGATGCCCCGGAGCCATCCAGATGCCCGATGATGGCGATAAGGGTGGTGAGCAGACAGACAGGAATGACGTTGTTCCCCGCCTTTTTCGCGAGGCCCCCGATGATCCGCTCAAACATACCTGTGTCGTCCATTACACAGAAGAAGGTGATAGAAAAGATAAAGAGAGCCGCTGTTTCGTAAGTGCCCCTAACCCCGGCCCTGATAAACCGCCCCACCGTAAGTAGAGAGAAGGGCTCCAGGTTGTCGCCCCTCATAAGAACCGCTGCTGGGAGCAGCCCCATATAGCCCACCATGACAATCACCGCGGTGGGTACCACGATAAAAGCAATTGAGGGAATAGTGATTTTTTTCAGCAGCAAAAAAACTATAACCGCGATAATGAAAAATCCACAGGCACCAAGCATGACGACCTCCTTTGAGAAATCCAAGAAAATTGCTCAAAAAACCGAATTTCCGGAACAGTCTTAAATGAGAGCAATTTAAGACCTAAGCTTTAAGAGCAAAAACTCAAAAACGTGGACTATGTAAGGCGGCCGTACAAATATCCTTGTTTTTTGAATATATTAAACCAACGGGAATTTTTTATGAGAATTTATCGAAATAATGTATAATATTAAGCCTTTCTCAAATCCGATTTAGGAAAGGGTAGCTTCCAGGCTTGGATCGAGGTCCCTGATATTCCATCAAACTCATGTTACGAAGGTTCTGTAGAACTCTAACGAGGCCGGTATATGCGCCCCAGCTATGCTGGGGGCAAAGCCCTTATCTGATGCTACCGCACGGTAAACCGCCGGATCGCCTCATCCAAAATAGCAAAACCCTGACTGTTCTCTACCACCGACTCATGCGCCCTCTGGGACGAGGCACATACCTCCGCGGTCCTGTCCACAATCTCCTTCATCTGTCCCTGGATCTTCCCCATCATCCCCGAAAGCTGCCCCGCAATACCCGTCAGTTTCTCTATCCCTTCCTTGATGGTCCTCGCCCCTCCACTCACTGTTCCCGTAATCTGCTCTATCTGTTCAAGACTTTCTAAGACCCGCTTTGAGTCAAGCATCTGTCCAGCCACCGCCTCATTGGTCTCTTTTACTACCCCGGTTATCACTTCCACCAGCCCATAAGTCTGCTGGTACGTACTGGCTATGTATCCCGATACCGTGCTTATCTCCCCAATCTCCTCCCGGATCTCCCTAAGGGTTTCCTTGGAATTATTTGCCTGGGCTTGGGTTGTCTCGGACAGTTTGCGGATTTCATCCGCCACCACCGCAAAACCCTTCCCCGCTTCCCCGGCATGGGCCGCTTCTATGGCTGCATTCATCGCCAGTAACTTGGTCTGATGCGCCACATGGGCAATCTCCTTGTTCATCTCCCCCAGGGTCTCCGAATAGACCCCAATACGCTTAACCGCTTCCTCTGACCGCCTGATGTAATCCTGTTCCGCAAGAGAACTCTGGAGCGCCTGGTTTGCCTGTTCGTCCAGGGAGACGATACGACTCTCGATAGTATGCATGGTACGGATCATGGTTTCGATAACCGATGCGGAAACCCCTAATTGTTCCACCTGGTCTTTGATACAACCGTTGAGAGACCTAATATCCGCCTCAATGCCGGTTACGGT
>JAISFT010000238.1 GCA_031263435.1 Treponema sp.
TCCCCTGTACGGCAGCGACAAGCCGGTATTTCTTTCGTCCTTTAAGCCGGACCGGAGGGGGGACCCCTTTGAGGAGCGGCCCCTGCTGGAACGCCTGGGGCTCCATGCGGCGGAGCTGGCGCTGCCGGGCATGCTGCGCATGCCAAGCCTGCCCGGAAACCCGGATATCCGGCCGGAAGGCGCCGCCCCGCTGAGCTTACAGGCCCCCCTAAGCCGCGATATGGCAGCCCTTATCAAACAGATGGAGAAGCGGGGGGCCGGGGAGAATTTGGCCGGGATGATATATTCTGCCGGGGCTTAATCCGGAGCCGGCAGGATGCTGCGTTTCACCTACCGCAGAACTTCTACCTGGTTCCTCTCTACGGAACCGCAGATGATCCCCTCAAGGCCCGCAATAAAATCCCCAGGCAGAAGGGCTGCCAGTTCCCGGGCCTGCCGACGCTGTTCTTCATCTTCGGCCTGGTTAATAAAGAGCAGTTTCCTGCCCCGGGCAGCCGCGAAAAGGCCCCGCCCCGTGCCGTTGCCCCGTCCGCCGGTCCCTGTTTTTCCGTCCATGCCCGCCGTAATTACCGCAGCAAGGTGGGCGGGGCCCAGAGTATCCCCCTCCTCCGCGCCGCACAGGGCCGTAAACTGGGGGAGCCGGAAGACAAGCTCCGGCGAAACCTTCTTGCCTAGGGGGCTGATGGGGATAACGCCGATGCTTACCGTGGTATACGGCGGAACAACCGGTTCATGCTCCGCCCAGCCCTTAAGGGGGAGGCCCCGGGAGCCGTCACCTTCAAGCAATACCAGGTCATAAGCGGCGGTCATGGTTTCTAGGACATTGACCGGCAGGGCTTCCAGTTTACCGGTCTCCCGGTTCAACAAACCCGCCAGACTGATCCCCGCCGGGGGATTGCCCCCCGCGGCCGGGGGGCACGCGGCATACTCCCCGGTAAAACAACCGTGATCGTAGCGGTGCAACTCGGGCCGCGGGGGGTACATTTTGGTGGTGGGGCTTACCAGGACCCGCCGGCGCCGCTGGCTCTGGGCCAGGAGCCAGATAAGGGAGGTCTTCCCCCCGCTTCCGATAACCGTAAACACCGGCGCGGCGAACCCTGCGGCAGCCGTGCCCGTTCCGGCGGCATGTTCCGGCACTAAAAAACGTTCTTCAAACCAGCGGCTTAGGGATTCCACAGGGTAAAAACCTTTTTACCGGGGGCTTCCACCCCATCCGCCGGCCGGCGTACCGCGTATATCTCCTGGAACCGGAACTCCGGCACGGATCGGGCCTGTTCCAGGTCTCCGGGACTTACCCGCAGACATATCCCGCAGCCCGCCCCAACCCCCCCGGGCAGGGGCATAACCCCCACCGCCAGCCCCGCGGCCAGAAGCCGCTTCTCCCCTTCAATCGCATCCCGGGTATTGGCAAAGACAAACATAAATTCTTCAACGGAAAAAACTGCGGCCACAGAATAAGTATATGCTCCGGGGTATACCCCAACAAGCCGGGCAGAGCATTAGGATTTTGAAACCGGCCCCTATTCCAGAATCAGGTAATCGTCAAATAGCAGAAGTTCTATGCTCCCCAGCCGCAGTTCATCGTTAAACTGCCGGAGAAGCTCGGCCTTGGCCTGCTGCTCGTCCAGGGAGTTCAGTTCGTCCCGGGAAAAAACCCCAAAGTAATCCCGGATAATCTGACGGAACCGGGGAACCTTTCCGGCCAGTTCCTCGATAAAAGGCTGGTCGGCGGAAGGATAGGGAAAAACAACGGACAGAACCACCGCTACCGATCCGGCCGCTATCCGCATAGGGCGGATGTCGGTAAACATGGCGGTTTGGGAAACAGACGCCGTCTCCCCGCCGTTCCCGGCGGCTTCGGCGGTCCGGGAGGAACCGCCGGAAAAGGACTGCGGATTCTTGACCAGGGTATACAGGGTGCCAATCAGGATGGTCAGAAACAGGCCGGCCGCTATAACGCCCAGAATAAGCGTAAGCCGCCGCAGACCCCGGCTCCGGGGCGCAGGGCCCGGCCGCTCTTTCCGGTTCCTCCCCGGCCGGCCGGTCTGTTCACGGATCCGGCGGGTCCGTTCCGCGGCGGCAAGCAGGCCCGGAGGAACAGAGCCTTCCTCCCCGCCGCCGGCAGGGAGGACAAAGGGGGCGGAATCCAATGGTCTGTGCCGGGTGCCCTTAGCCAAGTTCGACCTTCTCCTCCGCAAAGCGGCGGAGTATCGTTAAATTTACCGCGCTTACGGTTTCTTCATAGTTTACCTGCTGGGACACAAAGTAGGTAAGGGATACCTGACAAACACCCCCCCCAATCGAAAGAATCCCCACCAGCGGGGATGCGTCAAGGCCCGGCAGGGTCGAACAGATCTCCTTCAAAATACCCAGGGCCCCCTCAATCTTGTCCGGGCCGTTTTCGCTTTTCAGGCTGAAATTCTGAATCACCTTGACATGCGGGGCGGCGCTGACATTTTCGATGGGGGTGTTGGCAAAAATACTGTTGGGGATAATGATCATCCGGTTTTCCGCGGTCCGCAGCCGGGAAGTCCTTACACCCATCTCGGTAATAACTCCATCGTAGGCGCCAATCTTAATCCTGTCGTTCAGCTTAAAGGGCCGGTCCATAAAAACCGTAATCGAACCAAAAAAATTGGAAAGCGTATCCTTGGAAGCCAGGGCCAGGGCGGCGCCCCCCAGGCCCAAACCGGCCATCAGGGCGCTCACATTGTAGCCCAGGGCCCGCAGGATCAGGGCGCCGGCAATAAGGGAAATAGCTGTCTTAAAAAATTTACGGAGCAGGGGCCGTATATCGGTCTCCGACCCGCCCAACTGGCCGGGGGCCAGGTGCAGGGTCATCGCATCGACAACCCGGAATACGGCCCAGGCCACAACGGCAATAAAGGCGGATTCCAGCCCCCGGTTGATCCACAGGTCCACCTGTTCGTGGAATTCCAGTTCCTTAATCCCAATACCCGCCCCTGCCAGGGCCACCGTTATGCCCAGGGGCTTCTCCAGCACCCCCACCAGGATATCGTCAATATTGGTACTGGTTTTCCGGCAAATATGCTTAAGGATCCCCCGCATGACAAGGGAGCAGAGCCCCCCCACCCCCAAACCACCCAGGATAAAGGCAAGGCTCAGCAGCCACTGTCCTACGGTGTTATTGAAAAGGATCGTGCCCAAAAATTCGTCCATCCGGCCCCGCCTGTTCTTTGGTTCAATCTCGTGGTAGTATACCATAATCCAAAACCCGGAGGGTAGTACTATGCTCAATCAGCGCGGCGCCATGAAAGAAGAGACAAAAGAAAAAATGCGGGACGGAGAAGGGACCGTCCATTTTACCTATTTAGCGGACTGTGAAAAGGAGAAAAATATCCGTATGCTGGCGGAGGCAACACTGCCCCCCGGCGCGTCCATCGGTTATCACCGGCACGACAACGAAACCGAATATTACCTCATCCTCTCCGGCGCGGGGGAAGTTAATGACAACGGCACGGTAAAACCGGTTAAGGCCGGGGATGCCATGATCACCGGAAACGGAGCCTCCCACAGCATAAAAAATACCGGGACCATTCCCCTGGTCTTCCACGCGGTTATCGTTACCTATTAACGGATGATACCCTATTCCCAGGCCGAAGGGTTATCAGGATAATAGGTTGTCAAACAAGCCCAATGAACTCAAGAGGAACCCATGATTAATTATCAGAGCCGGCAGCAAAAAATATACGATGCAATGGCCCGGGAAGGCATTGCCCTGCTGGTCATTGAAGACACCGAGGGGCGGAAGAATCCGGCGCTGCGCTGGCTCTGCGGGCACCCCCAGGATGCTATCCTCTGTCTTTCGGTGGATAAAAAATCCCTCCTGATCCCCTGGGACGTCAACATGGCCCTCCTCTACAGCAATGCCGACACGACGCTGCCCTACGGGGAATTCGAGCGCCGGCCGGTAAAGGCCGTAAAGGGGGCCGCGGAAAAACTCAAGATCCCCCTGGGTTCAAAAATCGAAATAGCTCCGGTAACCCCCTACCCTTTGTTTCTGGACTATGTGGGCGCCCTTACCAATTACGATGTTATCTGCCGGGATACGGGGCTCCACGGGGAACTGGATAAACTGCGGGCCATAAAGGATGAGGAGGAGATCCGCATCTACCGCGAGGCTGCGGAGATTACCAACGATATTATTGCCCTGCTGGAAAAAAATATCCGTTCCGGGAAGATCCGCACGGAACTGGACGCCGCCCTGTTTATCGAGTCCGCCTCCCGCAAGCGGGGCTGCGAAGGCACCGGCTTTACCACGCTGGCGGCGGGGCCGGAGCGGAGTTTCGGCATCCATGCATTCCCCCCCTACACTGCGGCCCCCTTTGCCGGCAAGGGGCTTTCTATCCTGGATTTCGGCATTAAATACGCCGGTTATACTACCGATGTAACCCTTACCTTTGTCCGGGAGCCCAGCTCCGCCCAGGAAAAGCTCGTTACCCTGACGGAAAAGGCCTATAAGCTGGCCCTTGGCCTTGTCAACAACGGTACGGGGACCCGGGAGATTGCCCGGGCGGTGGACGAATACTTTTTCAGTAAATCGAGAAAGGTTATGCCCCACGGCCTGGGCCACGGCATCGGTCTGGAAGAACACGAAAACCCCGCCATCCGCAACCGGGGGGACAAC
The DNA here is from genome assembly GCA_031263435.1 of Treponema sp. Next base: position 4,649 of record JAISFT010000238.1, read on the forward strand.
CCCTGGGTCTTCTGCCCCGGCATGGTCTTTACGCTGGAACCGGGGCTCTACGATCCTATCCACGGCGGCTGCCGCCTGGAAAACGACATCCTCCTGACCGATTCCGGGGCGGAGGTCCTGACCACGGCGGCGATCATCTACTTGTAACGATTCCCCTTCTTATGTCATACTGGCCGGTAGTGGTATGTTGAATCTGTCCCAGGCTGCTGGGCAGGACACCGGCCGGCGTGGTGGAATGGTAGACACGGCAGACTCAAAATCTGCTGTCCGCGAGGATGTAAGAGTTCAAGTCTCTTCGCCGGTATGAGTTAATTCCTTGTCCTGCAGGGGGGCATGATGTACAATTGGGATAAAAGTCTGGAGGTCGGGAACAGGATTATTGATGAGCAGCACCGGCAGCTCATTGATGCACTGAATAATTTTATAAATGCCCGCATGGAAAAGAAATCCAACTCGGAATTAAGAAAAAGCCTGGATTTTCTGAATGATTATACGATCAAACATTTCTACGAAGAAGAGCAGCTTCAAAAAAAATATCAATACCCCGATTATGAAAACCACAAAAAGCTCCACGAGGGGCTTAAGAAGGTGGTCAGGGAGCTGCAAATTCAGCTTATCATGAAGGGCCCCTCGGACGAGCTGTTTAACGATGTGCAGACAAAGGTGGGGGATTGGCTTGTAGCCCATATCAAAACCCAGGATACGCGGATAGGGACTTACCTGAAAAGCAAGGGCATAAGTTAAATCCGGGGAAGGGGGGCATGGGCCGGCCTACTTCAGACGCTCCGCCGCTTTTTCGTACTCAAAAAGCAGAATATCTTTTTCAACGGCGTCAAGCAGTTCCCGGGCAGCCTTGTCCAGGGGCAGATCGTTTAACCGCTTTAGTTCCTGGTTTACCGCAGGGTAATCGTTGTTGATAAGGGCGTTTTTTAGAACATCAAACTTTGGCGTATAATGGAATTCCCCCGGATTAACTGCAACTGTGGGTTGTTCCGCCGCCAATCTACCGGTTATCTGCTCTATCAGCTCCTGCAGGCTGGTAATCAGCGGCCCTGTCCTGTCTTCCAGGTGGGAAAGATTCTGCTTTCTCCCCGCATCTTCAAGTTCGGCGGCCAGGTTCCCCAGCTCCGAGGCGCCGATGCTGCGGGCAGCCCCTTTAAGGGCATGGACCAGGGTTGTATAACGCTGATAATCCCGGGTTTCCAGCGCTTCCTGTATCCGGGGAATGTTTTCCCGCATTTCCGTACAGAATATCGCCAGAATTACCTGGTACCCCTTTACCGTTCCGCCGGTATTGATCTGCCCTCTCCGGGTATCGACGCCGGGAATGTTGAAAGCCCTGGCGGATGCTTCTCCGGAATGGCCGGCGGGCGGCAGCTTTTTTGTCTGCTTTTCCGGGGGTATCCATTTTTCAAGGATCTGATTCAATTTGCGTATCTCAATCGGCTTGGACAGGTAATCGTCAATGCCGTTGGCCAGGAACATATTCATCTCGCCGGATATGACATTTGCGGTAAGGGCGACAATGGGTATCTTCTTTGCATAGGCGGAATCCAGACTCCTGATGATTCGGGATGCCTCTACACCGTCCATGTCGGGCATCATGTGGTCCATGAAGATCAGATCGTAATGGGGCGTTCCTGCCCGGATCAGATTAATGGCCTCCGGCCCGCTCCTGACCCCGTCCATGGCGAGACCATAGGGACGGGCCAGGCCCCTTACCACATCCAGATTCATGGCCACATCATCTACCACCAGGACCCGGGCTCCTCCCATGTACTTGCGGATCATCTTTCTGCGGCCGCCCTGCGCGCCGGAAAGCTTGAAGCGCTTCAGATTTTCTACCGTTTCTTTGCCGTTGGGGGTCCTGTCCACAATCTGCTGCTTTATGACAACCATAAAGGCGGTCCCCTTGCCGTACTCGCTTTCCACAGAGATGGTTCCGTCCATAAGTTCTATCAGATTCTTGGTGATGGAAAGCCCCAGGCCGGTTCCCTCGATATTCCGGTTTGTCCGGGTATTAAACTGGGAGTAGGGAGAAAAAAGTTTATCCTGATCTTCCTTCTTTATTCCCTGCCCGGTATCCCTTACCACAAAAGTCAGGACCGCGGTAGTTTCGCCTTCCGCTTTCCAGGAGATCTGCAGAATTACCTTTCCTTCCTGGGTGTATTTGATCGCGTTGGACAGGATGTTGTTCAGTATTTGTTTAACCCGCAGCTCGTCTCCCCGCAGTTTTACCGGCAGGCTTTCGTCAATTTCAAGTTCCAGGCTGATGGGCTTTTTCCCGATACGGATCATGTTCATCTGGAGAATGTCGTGGATCATGCTGGGAACCATATAATCCACCGGCATCAATTCCATGCTTGCCGACTCGATTTTTGAAAAATCAAGAATATTGTTGATAAGGCCCATCAGCACGGTGCCGGAGGAGTAGATCTTCTCCATGTCCTCCTTGATGCTCCTGGGCAGCCGGCGCTGCAAAAGAATTTCCGCAAAACCGATAATGGCATTCAGGGGGGTGCGGATCTCATGGCTCATAAAGGCAAGAAAAAATGACTTGGCCCGGTTGGCGGCCTCCGCTTCCTCCTTGTGCCGGGTTATCTCTTTTACCTTTTCCTCCTCCAGCGCCATAAGCATATTTTCTTTGGTAAGGATATACGCCTTTGACCGGTTCATTGACATGATGGCAGCTTCGTAACGCCGGATTAGAGTACGGTTTTCCCTATCGAGTCTTCGATTCTCCTCCTGAAGATAACCGATTCTTGTTTCAAGAAGCCGTATGCCGTCATCGTCCACTTTTGGTTCCATGGCCAGCTCTCCTAGAAAACACAGCCGATAATTGTAAATTGGTGAAACGCATTGATGAGCTTGTCCTGCCCCTTCACCGGTATAGGACAAAGTTCCCCGCCGGAAGAGAAAAATACAAAGGGTGTGGACCAGTCCCTGAACTGCTTCAAAACAAGATTAACCTCTTCCAGTGAATCCTGAAGGGTAATAATCCTGCTGAAACACGATATCAGGAAAAGGACCGATGGTTCCGGCACCTTTTTTATTTGTTCGATAATATGCTGGGTACTGGCCAGCACAAGGTTTCCGCTGATGGTTCCGATGTTTACCAATCCTCCCGGGGGAATATCCTGCCCGGAAACCAGGGAACCGTCCGGATCAACCCTGGATATGGTAAATACCCGGGGCGGAGTTCCATCTTCGTAGTCTACCACGATGGGAAAGGCGTAGAGTACTTCTACGCCCCCTTTGTTAATAACCCCCAGCCGTTCCAGGAATTCTACCGCGGGATTACCGTTTATCGTAAGAATCCGGTTCTGTTTTGCTTCGGTAATGGTAAATTTCTGGCTGAACCGCGGCTCGCCGGGAAGGGTATAGGCAAAAAACCGGGGCTGCACATTCCCCCTGAGCAGAACCATAACAAGTCTGTCCGAATAGGCATTGCCATTATAAATGGTTACCGGGTTCCGCAGGGATGTGGTAATATCAATAGCGGTCGATCCGAATATGGGAACGCCCCCGGAGATCCGGTCCAGAATGCTTACCGAAACATTCCCCGGCATTCCGGTAAGCATGGGCGGGAACGCCAGTATAAGGGAGGGCTTAAAAGCGCCCCGCATGGTAAGATCGCCGTAAAGGTTTTCCAGAGGTTCGGCGTCTTCTGTTGCCAGCGGTTCGGAAACGCCGGCATGGAATTCCACATCATCACTGGTAAGTATCATAAGGGAAAGCATGAGTTCTTCCCCCGCATTCGGTACTGCAAGTATTTGGGTGGAACAGCCAAGCACCGTAAAAGGCAGACGGGTGCAAAGTTCACGGGCCAGTCCCGATTCAATAAATTCATAGTTGCAAAAAATCAAACCTATGGTGTTATGCAAAAGGGGACCCTTGCTGTTTATCTGGGTATTCAATTCACCTATTGCGTAATCCAAATCAGTGGTTTCGATGGTATGCACAACAATTGATTTAATCATAATTATCTCCTGGAATTTTTACCGCGGCGCTGCAATATTCGCCGATTTTACCGGGGGGGGGGGGGGGGGGGTTTTTTTTTTAAAAAATCACGAAACGTTGGT
>JAISFT010000254.1 GCA_031263435.1 Treponema sp.
TCTACGGCCTGAAGCCGGAGGATTTCCCCCATTCCCTTGCCGGTTTCAGGCGGGAAATTTCCCTTCCCCTCTGGCCCGGAATGGACAGGACCATGGTCCAAAGGGTTGTTGATCTGGTAAAAAGCGCCGCGGCCCGCTATACTGCCTAGAAAATGGAGAATGTCCCCTTACTTCAAGATATCCCCTTTCGCTCTACCCTCTTCGCCCTTACGATTCGCTCCCCGGTTCCCCGGGGACAGTTGTTGTCAATAGAGGGCCCCCAACTGGACCGGGCCTATACCCTCATTACCGCCGCCGACATCCCGGGAAAAAACAAAATAGCGGATTTCCCGGTTCCCGTCCTGGCCGCCGGGGAGCTTTCCTACCTGGGGGAACCGGTTGCCCTCCTGGTGGGGCCCGACCGGGCAAAGCTTAACAGTTATGTCCGGCAGTACCGGGTCCTGGTCCGGGAAGAAACGGCAATTTTTGCTCCCCCGGCTTCATCGGCTCCTATCACAGCGGCCCCTATCGTAGCACCCCCCGGAGCAGAGGACCCCGCAATGACGGCCGCGGAAGTAAGGGACCCTGCCGCGGCGGATACGGTAGATATAGTGGATACCCCAGCGGCGGGCCTCATAAGGGCAGAATCTTCAACGGCGGCAGAATCCTCGGCAGCAGATTCCGGCCTTTCTGCCTCCGGCGTTCCGGACCCCGCCGATGCTTCGGCCCCAGAGGGCCGGCCGGCCTCGGATAGCCGGCCGGCTTCGGATGCTCAGCCGGCCCCGGAGGAACACCCCGCCGCCGGCGAAACCGCCGGGACAGAACCGGAAATATTTGCGGAACGCAGCTACCGGCGGGGGGACCCGGAGGCCGCCTTTGCAGGGGCCGCTCAGGTCATCGGCGGCGCCTATTCGACGGGGATCCAGGAACACGGCTACAGCGAGGCCGTGGGGGCCCTGGTAGAGCATGCCGCCGGTCCTTCCTCCGCGGGCCTTTCCCCCGGCAGCCCAAGCGCCGGGGAAGATCCCGGCGCCGCCCCTCTTTTCATCATCCATACCGCCACCCAGTGGCCCTGCCATGTGTCCCGGTCTGCGGCCGGGGTCCTGGGACTGGACCCCGGCCGCATCCTTACCGGCCTGACCGAGCTGGGCATCCCCATGGACGGCAAACTCTGGTACCCCTCCCTCATCGCCTCCCAGGCGGTCCTGGCCGCGTACCTCACCCGGCGGAACGTGCGGCTCCTCCTCAACCGGGAAGAAGATTTCCGCTATTCCCCCAAACGGAACGCCTCAGTCACGGAGATACACAGCGCCCTCGGCGAAAAGGGGGAGATCCTGGGAACCCGCATCGACATGACCCTCGACCTGGGCGCCCAGGGCGTCTTCACCCAAGAGATACTGGACCAGAGCTGCCTTGGAGTCATGGGAATCGCCGGATCGGGGGCCCTCAGCCTCAGAGCCAGGGCAATCAAGACCAATATCCCCCCCCAGGGACCCTTCGGCGGCTTCGGCGGCGCCCAGGGCGCCTTTGCAATGGAGCAGCACCTCTCCCGGATAGCCGATACCCTCGGGCAGGACCCCGCGGAATGGCGGAAAAACAACCGGCCCGGAAAAGAAGGCCTGGCGGGACTCATCCCCCTCCGGGAAGAAGCCCCCGTTGAGCAGCTCCTGGATACCGTAGCCGCCATGGCCGGCTACTACCGCAAGTGGGCCGGCTACGAACTCCTCCGCCGCCGGCGGCGGCAGGACGGCCCGGCCCGGCCGGAAACCCTGCGGGGCATCGGCATTGCCCAGGGCTGGCAGGGAAGCGGCTTCCTGTACCCCGGCAGCAACACCTACGGGGTAGAAGTTACCCTGAACATAGACGGCTCCCTGGAGATCCGCACCAGCACCGGGGCCGGCCCGGATTTCATCGAAATCTGGGCCCGCATCGCCCGGGAGATCCTCGCCGTAGAAGACGTGCGGGTCCTCCCCTGGAACTCCGCCCTCTGTCCCAATCCCGGCCCCGGCAGCCTCTCCCGGAACATCACCACCCTCAGCGCCCTCATACAAAAAAGCTGCGAAACCATCAGAAATCAACGCTTCAGGGATCCCCTGCCCATTACCGTCCGCGAAACCTCCCGGGACGGCCTCGGGAACGATCATCAAGACAAGCCCCGGGATGCCCCCCCCGCTGCCCCCTCCTTTCCGCCGGGCTTCGATCCCCCCCCCGGCATGGAACCCAACCTGGAAAGCCGGAGCCTGCCCGGCTGGGGGGCCGCAGTAGTGGAACTCGAAATCGAAGTCCACTCCTATACCCCCTCCATCCGGGGAATCTGGCTGGCCGTAGACGGAGGCAGGATCCTCTCGGAACACCGGGCCCGGAGCAGCCTCAAGCTGGCCGCCATTCAGGCCCTGGGCTGGGCCTCCCGGGAGTACCTCGAATACCGCGGGGGAAGCATCGAACCCTCCCGGATCTCCGGCTACGGCATCTCCAACCCCAGAGAAATCCCCGCCATCCACGTCGACTTTCTCGACAACAACGCCACAGAACCCAAGGGCATCGGGGACCTCCCCTTCAACTGCGTACCCGCCGCCTACGTCCAGGCAGTTTCCCAGGCCATAGACCGTCCCTGTGGAAAAATCCCCCTTAAACCCGGCGACATCTGGGAAATTCTCAGAACCCGGGAATGGACCGGGGAGACCACGTCATGACCATAGATTTTATCCTCAACGGCGAAGATGTCGTGGTCCGTTCCGATGCCGAACTCCGGCTGGTGGACATACTGCGGAATTCCTTCGCCCTCCTGGGAACCAAATCCGGCTGCCTTACCGGCTGCTGCGGAGCCTGCATGGTGATCTTCAACGGCGTCATCGTCCAATCCTGCCTTATCCCCGCCTTTCGGATCCGGGGCAGCGAGATCATCACCATAGAAGGCTTCTCCCAGACCGATGAGTACCAGGACATCGTAGAAGGCTTTACCCGGGCCGCGCTGCGGAGCTGTGCAGTCTGTAAAAACGGGAAGATCCTTGCCGCCGAAGCCCTGCTGGAACGGACCCCCCGGCCCGAACGGCGGCAGATCCTCGATGCCTTCAGCGGCATCCGCTGCCGCTGCATCGATCCCGATACCCTCGTAGAAGCCGTGCAGATCGCCGCGGAGATCCGGCAGAGGAGAATCTATGGCAGGACAGCTTAACCAGGTTTTCTTCCCCCGGAACTTCGGCGAACTGTTCAACGCGTGGACCCGCTTCCCGGAGGCCGTCCCCTTCGCCGGAGGCACCGAAATCATCCGCAACCAGGCTCAGTCCGAACTCCAGCTCCCCCGGACCATCCTTTCCCTCGGCGAAATCGACGAACTCAGACGCATGAGCCGCACCGAGCGGTACCTGGAGATCGGCGCCATGGTAAAACTCCGGGACATCATCAGACTGGGCAAGATCGTCCCCGAAGCCCTCACCCGTTCCCTGGAAGGCATCGCCGGCCCCCAGATGAGAGGACTGGCCACCCTCGGAGGCAACATCTGCAACCCCGGCCACCAGTTGGACTGTACCGCCCCCCTCATCGCCCTGGACGCCGTCTACGAACTCAGGAACGCCCAAAACGCCCGCTGGATATCCGCCTCCCGCTTCTCCTCCCCCGCCGGCCCCGTTCTCAAGTCCCAGGAACTCCTCACCCGCGTCAGAATCCCCCTGGACCAGTGGGATTTCAGCGCCTACCGGAAGTTTGGGGACCGGGACAGCGGCGTAGAAGGCGGAGTCCTCGTCTTCATCATGAAAAACCGGAAAAACATCCTCATCGATCTCCGGATAGTCTTCGCCGGGGAGTGCATACTCCGGAACAGAAGCGGCGAAACCTTCCTCACCGGGAAACGCCTCCCCCTCAGCCACCGGGACGCCCAGGAATTCTCCGCCCAATGGCGGCAGACCCTCCGGGACTCGCCCCGGCCCAGCCCCCTCATCAGATCGGAAATGCTCGCCTATATCGAATCCCTCATTCACAACCTTGCAGACTAGGGCTGTAACGTGTTATGTTGTTCAATGTTTGAACAACATACGGTGCTGTAGAGCGTGTTTCGGCCGTCTGCGTCCCCCCGTATGCTCTATAGCTGTTTTTGGTCCGGTACTTTTATAAGGGGGGGCCACTTACCGGACATTGACTTCGCAGCCGGCCGCTCCGCGGCCGCGTTTTTTCTGGCCCCCCCTGCCTTCATGGCCGGCCCTTCGGTCCGGTCCATTCCGGCACCCCCCTCATGCCGCATCATATATCACCCGCTGCCACTAACTCCCCGGATACCGAATTCATCATTCTGGAGAACATCTATACCTCCCGGGGGCAGAACACCCCCCTGCGGCAGCGGGACCTTGCCCTTACCGCCGGAACCTCCCTGGGCATGACCAACTCCATCCTCAAGCGCCTGGTCATAAAAGGCTGGATCACCGTCAAAAGACTCAACCACCGGAATATCCAGTACGCCGTCACCATCGACGGCATCAACGAGATCCTCCACCGCAGTTACCGGTACTTCAAACGGACCATCAGGAACATCATGGTCTACAAAGACGCCATCGATCAGGTCATCCACCAGGCGCAGCGGAAAAACTACACCGTCATCCTCCTGGTAGGCATAAGCGATTTGGAGTTTATCATCGAACATACCTGCCATAACTACGGCCTGTCCTTCCTCAAAACCGTGGATACCGGCACCGCCCGGCAGGCGCTGGACGATCAGACCTTCGGCATCTTTTCGGAAACCATTACCGAACACCCCGGCGCAAGTTCCAACACCCTGTACCTTTCCCGCATGGTCATACGGAACATCCCGGAAGGCGCATAATGGTGCCCATTATGGTGCCCATTATGGTGCCTGACACCGGTTTCAGCTTCGGCGGCTTTCCCCAGGATATCCGCTTCTCCGGCCCCCTCCCCCCGCTTCGGGAGATTCTTGATGAATACGCCGCCCTGGGCCCGGTCCCGGAGATCTCCGGGACCCTCGTCATCTGCGACGAGCATACCCTCCCGCTGGCCCGGATCATCACGGCCCGGCAGGAGGCCCCCCTGTGCATCCTGGAGGCCGGGGAATCCCAAAAGAACTGGGCCGCCGTAGAGCGGATCATCCGCTCCGCCCACGACGCCGGTCTGGGCCGGGACAGCCTTTTCATCGCCTGCGGCGGCGGCGTCGTCAGCGATCTCGCCGGTTTTGCCGCGTCCATCTACATGCGGGGCGTTCCCCTGTGTATCGTCTCCACCAGCCTCCTCGGCATGGTAGACGCGGCCCTGGGGGGCAAAACCGGCTTCGATCTCTTCGGCATCAAGAACCTTGCCGGCAGCTTCTACCCCGCCCGCCTCGTCTACCTCTGTACCGAAAGCCTGGCGACCCTGCCCCCGGCGGAGTGGAAGTCCGGCATGGCGGAGCTGATCAAGACCGCCATCCTTGACGGGGAAGATTTTTTCCGCCTCCTGGAGACCCTCCCGGATCCCGCCGTCCGGGGCCCCGCCATCCGGGGATGGGACCCCTTCCGGATCCGGCAGGATCTGCTCCGGGACGCCCTTGCCCGGGCCGTTGCCTACAAAGGCCGGATCGTGGAAGAAGATCCCCGGGAAACCGGCGGCCGCCGGATCCTCCTCAACCTGGGGCACAGCTTCGGCCATGCCCTGGAATCCTCCCTGGGACTGGGACAGATCAGCCACGGGGAGGCCGTAGCCTGGGGCATCGCCCGCTCCTGCGAACTGGGCCGGAACCTGGGGATCACCCCCCCGCAGCGGGCCCGCCGCATCATCGACCTGCTCAAAAGTTACGGTTACGAGACCGCCGCCCCCCATCCCCGCCTGG
>JAISFT010000262.1 GCA_031263435.1 Treponema sp.
CCGGGGAACATGCCTCCTTCGCAGTTGTGGATGGTCTTGCGGAAGAGGTTGGCCCGGTCGCCGTTGTAAATTTCCGTAAAGGACTGTTCCGCCACATTTCCCAGGATATAATCCGGGTAATCGGCGCAGAAATGCACATCGCCGTTGTAATTGATGTTGGCCTGGCACCAGGGAACAATACAGTGGTTCCGCACCGGGGTTTCCAGCTCCGCATAATAAGTGTGGATTTTTTCCGGGTTCAGCGTCGGCACTGTAATAATGGGATGACCGTAATTAGTTTTGTGAAGATTCATCAGGATGGTATGGAGGCGCTTTCCGTCAATATTGTTGTTATACCCCGTATTATAACCGGCAAGGCAGTCAATATCGGTATCCAGTTTTTCCTTCATAAACCGGCGCTGGGCCGCAATAATGTTGTCGTTGGTATAGGTTCCCAGGTTAAAAATATGCAGGTCCAGATTGAATTCCCGGGTGGCTTCCGCAAGGCGGTTCAGATCCAGATAGTTCTGGTTGGTTACGGTAGTTACGATTCCCATGATGGGATAAACGGAATTTTGTTTCCGCTTTTCCCTGTTAATAGCCTTAAAACCCCTGACCACCCGCTCGTAGGACCCCTTGCCCCGCATGGCGTCGTTGGTTTCCTCAAAGGCATCCAATGATACAAAAATAGTGCTCCACCGGTCATAGACAATCTGTTCGGCCTTTTGTTCCAGAAAAGTACCGTTGGTATTAACACTGACGTAGAGTCCCTTATCAACCATGTATTTGGCCAGGGGCATCAGATCGGGGTACAAAAAAGGTTCCCCTCCCCAGATGTACGACACCGGCCGCTGGGGGGCAATTTCGTTTACCAGTTCCTTGTAACGCTGCAGGGGAACAATTTTTTTTGCCTCCTCCGCAATGTCGCAGTCCTTCATGATTCCCTGGTCCCCCCATTGGCCGCACATCCTGCAGCGCAGATTACACAGGGGGGTAAGCTTAAAATACACCAGGCAAAGATTATTCATGTGGTTGTAGCGGTAGTCCCTTCTGGGGAAAAGCCAGGATTTACCCATTTTGAGAAAACCCCAGGACATTTTTGCAGAAAGGGACAGATTTTTGCCAAAAAGAAGCGGTATAACCGAGTAATTTTCCTTCATTCCAACTCCTAAGCGATAATTTTCCAAGCGATGATTTCCTGTGTCCTGCTCATGCTGATTCGCTTAAAAAGGAAAAGTCTACTGAATAATTACTTCAGAGGCAATATCTCCTGCCAGCGTATAGGCCCGGCGGAGATTGTAGGGGTCGAGGAGACGTTCACCCCGGTGAAAAAACAGGTACTGGTAGGTTCCCGGCGGCAGGGGAAGACTGAGGGTATAGGTTCCCTGGGGCCATTCCCTCAGTTCATACATGAAGGGATCCCAGTTGTTAAAGCTGCCCGCCACGGTAACGGTTTCTCCCGGAGGACCCCTGAATGAAAAATGCAGCACCCCCGGGGGATTCTCGTGAAGAACCGGCCCCTTGTTAACGCGGGGCAGAATCACCAGGGAATTGGTAATCCCCGACGCTGCGTTCCGGCGGCTCCTGGGGTTGGCAGGATCGGTGGTCCAAAGGCCGTCAATGATCAGGCGGTACTCAAGTTCCTCAAGGCCCTCCGGCGCCTGGTACACATAAAAGAGGAGTCCCGAATCTTTGTAGGGGTCCGGAACCCTTCTTCCCCGCGGGATGGGGGCATCCTGGGGGTCCTGAACCAGGAGGAGTTTCTGCATCCAGTGAACCTGGGCAAATCCTTCTACCGCCAGGGCTACCCCCACCCGGCGGTAATGGGAAGGGGCAGTAAAGATCACCGCATCTTCGAAGATCTCCGGCCCCGTGGTTTCCGTCAGGCTGAGCAGCCGGTCAAAAAATTCGGGGGATTCCAAATCCGCCCCCATAAGAGGCAGGCCGGAGAGGACAAAAAGAACAAGGACAAACAATCCGGCGGCGTTCTTTCTTGTTTTTTCGGGAATTTCTGCTGTCCCCATACTCTATAATCGGCGGTGGGCGATGATAGTTTATACTCCTTAACGCCGTGTTGTCTTTAGCCGATACATAAGCAAAGTAGTATGCCGTCTTTACAGGCTCTCCGGGAATTTAAAACCTCTTTTGACGAAATCGGCGATGAAAAAGCCGTGCTTGAGGCGCAGAATTTACCCTACGAGGATCTTCCGTTCCCCGAAGTTGAAGCCGAGCTGCCCGATACCACCGCGGAGGATGATGAAAGGGCTGCGGCCCTGGATACCTTGTCCCAGATGGATCTGGACCCCGCCGTGGCCGCTGCTCTGGGCCTGCCGGAAGCAGACGGCTCCGGTGAGGCAGACGAAGCCCCCGCCGGGCTTTCTTCCGAAGAACTTGAAGCCGCGCTGAGTGGGGAGGATACGTTCCTCCCGCTGGGACAGGACGATGCCCCCGACCCGGCCCTGGGGGACTTCGATCTGGATGCCCTGCTGGGGGCCGTTCCCGGCGATTTGCCCGATATTTCCGATGATCTGCCCAACATTCCTGATGATCAGCCCAATATGTCCGCCGAATCGCCAGAAATTCCCGATGAATCCGATGAATCCTTTGATATCTCCGGCGAAGCTCCCGACCCCGACAGCTCCGGCGAACTAGCCGACAGTTCCGGCGAACTGCCGGATATTTCCGAAGAATCTTCCAGTAGCTCCGACGAACTGGCCGATATATCCGATGAACTTCTCGATATTTCTGATGAATCCTTTGATATTTCCGGCGAAGCCCCCGACAGTGCTGCCGAAGACGGGGACGCTGAAGTTCCGGCGGAAGACATCGATCTAAGCAGCCTGCTGAACGGTCTGGCGGATGATCTGGATCAAAGCCCCGCCGATGCGGAGGACCAGGACCCGGAGGCTGAGACCGGCGATTTCAACCTGGACCTGGATGATGCCGCTAATTTTGGCCTGGATCTGGATCCGGAAGCGGAAACCGGCTTCGAACCGGACATTGAAACCGGGGAAGCCCTGGATCTGGACCTGGGGGAAGGCTTTGGCGAGGCCGATCTTACCGGGGAAAACACCGATTCCTTTGATAATTTTGACCTGGAACAAAAGGAACCGGTCCCGGAGGAGGAAGATGAAAGCGCCGGCATGGACCTGGGCGACTTTACCCTTCCCGGCATTGATGACATGCTCGGCGGCATCCCCGGCCAGGCCCCCCAGGAGGCCGGAAAGGGAAAGGGCCGCAAGAGCTTTTTCGGCGGCCCCCCGCCTGACGAAACAGAGCCGGAGGAGATACGGCTTGATGAATACGAGCTGGCCCAGCTCCGGCGAACCCTTGCCGGCTATCCCCTTAATCTGCGGGTTGCCATAGAAGAGATCATTACCGAACAGGCAGTTCCCCCCGATCAGATGGCAAGCCTTGTCCGGCTTCTGACCCGGGGCGCCATTCCCAAAGAGGCCGCCGCACTGGCCGGGAAGATCCTGGGCAAAACCATCAAGGTTCCTGTCCAGAAGAAAAGCGGCGAGCAGTTGGAGGCGGAACAGGGGAGTCCTGCCTACATCTTTGTCCATAATTTTCTCCCCATTTTCCGGCTTTTTTTCTTTATCGTTCTGGTGGCCGCCTCATCGTTTTATTTGATCTGGCATTTCATCTATACCCCCCTCCACGCGGAAAATATCTACAAACTTGGCTATGAACGGATCAACGCCGGTGAATACGAGCGGGCCAACCAGCGCTTTACCCAGGCCTTTAACATTCACCGGGACAAGGACTGGTTCTACCGGTATGCGGAGGCCTTCCGGGATCAACGGCAGTATATCTACGCGGAAGAAAAGTACGACGAACTGCTTTCCTATTACCCCCGGGACAAGAAAGGCGTCCTGGATTATGCCGCCATGGAAACCTACTACCGCCGGAACTATGAGAAGGCGGATCTGTTGCTGCGGCGCAATATCCTGGAATTCAACGTCAATGATAGGGAGGCCCTGCTGGCCCAGGGCGATAATGCCCTGCTCTGGGGGGAAATTGACCCCGCCCGTTATGAAGACGCCCGCTTTGCCTATGCCCGGCTTCTGGAACGCTATGGCTGGACCGATCCCATAGCCGAGCGGATGCTCCGGTACTTCATCCGTACCGATAACCTTGGGGAGGTGATCCCCCTCCAATTCTTCTTCATGGATAATCCCAAAAAGAAGATAAGCGCCGAAACCCTGGCGGAGCTGGGGGGCTACCTTCTGGACAAACGGACCGAAGAAGTCCGGGGCGTCCCCAGCGCCTATGTGGAGCAGATCAGCGGAGTCCGGGATGTCCTGCTCCGGGCAGTTCTCCTGGGGCCCAGTCTGCCGGAGGCCCATTATCATCTTTCCCGGTATTACCGGAGCCTTGGCAGCCGGCGGGATGAACAGCTTACCCTGGAAGTAGCCCTGCGGAGTTTCGAGAACGCCGCCGAAGAATCGGTCCGCCGCCTGGTCTACCATATTGATGCCCTGGCCCGGGAAGCGGAGATTCTGAGGGACCAGCGGGAGTACTTTAACGCGGAAGAACGGCTTGTCAGAGCCATCGGCCTCTACGAAGGCGGCCTGGATCGCCAGATTCTGCGGCCGGCCCCCGAATTCGGCCGCCTCTACGCCGCAATGGGGGACCTTGAGTACTTCACCAAATCCGGGGACATGGAGATGACCCTGTCCTATTACCTGAACGCGGAAAGAACCGGTTACAGTTCCCCGGAAATGCTCTACCGCATGGGTTCCGCCTATTACCATCAGGAGAACTGGGCAAACGCCCTGGAACGTTTCTTTAGCGCCTCCTCCCAGTTGCCCCTGGACCGCCGTATCCTGCTGGCGCTGGGTAATACCTGCTGGCGGCGGGGGGACTTCTTTACGGCCCAGGGTTACTACAACCGCCTTCTGGATCTTTTGGAGGCGGAACGATCCCGGCTTCCCGTGCTCCTCCCCAACGACCGGCCCGAATATATCGAAACCGCCGAACGGCTCATGATCGCCCGGAACAACATGGGGGCAACCCTGGAGGCCCTTGCCCAGCAAACCGGCAATTCCCGCTACCGCAGCCAGGCCCTTAATTTCTACATCCAGTCCTCCCAGGCATGGGATGCCCTTACCCGGAATCCCCAAACCATGATCCGCCTGGGATCCGGGGATCTTTCCAATCCCGGAATCAACCTTGCCTACCTCAATTCCCGGAATATTCTCTACCCCCAGACCGGCTACGAGACCCAGGTTTTCTCCCAGATCGACAAGGATATTCTGGATCCCTCCCCCTGGGAAGATTAGCGGGTTTTTTCGGTTTCTGGCGGAATCGTAAAAAAAACAGTACAATATTTTCATGAATTCTTTTGATCTTTCTGCAGAATGGGTCATTCTGGCGCCTGTTCCGGCGCCGGCGGCAGTAGAAGAACTGGCCCGCTGTATTGCCGCACTGCGCGAACGGGACGGTCTGGGCAAAAAAGAGCCGGCCATTCTGGATGCGGCGGGCCCGGCCCCGGAGGACTCGGCGCCGATTATCGTGCTGAACATGGATAATTCAAGCAATGAGCGGGGGGGCTATACCTGGCGGATGGGCCGGGGCCGGCTGGAGATCTACGGCGATTCCCGGCGGGGTCTCTGCAACGGGATCTACAGCTTTCTTGCGGCCCTGGGATTCCGCTGGCCCCAGGCCGGCGAAGAATTACTGCCGGCCTCCCCCGGAACGGCCGGTACAGCAAAAGCCGGGGAGCCGGGCCGGGGAATCTACCCGCTGAGTAACCCGGGAACCTATGTCCCTTCCAACCCTTCCCCGGAACAGCGCCGGCGCCTTGCGATTCCCCCGGAAACCCACCAGGGAGAGATCCCCGCCCTGTGCCGCTGGGCCGCCCGGAATCGTGTGGATGTTGTAATCTTCTCCTTCAAAAATCAAAAAAACAAAGACGGGCCGGTGAAATGGGCGGATCACTGGGATCTTGTTATCGAATGGGGGGGCTGGGACCTGGGCCTCCTGGTACCCCGGCGTCATTTTTTCCTTAAGCGGGATCTTTTCCGCCTGGAAGGGGGCAAACGAAGGGGGGATCACCATTTTTGCCCTACCCACCCGGAAACCATTACGCTTATACAACTGCACACGGCGGCCCTGCTTGAACAGCACGCGGCCTGGTACAGGGCAAGACAGCGCGCCCCGGCGCCGGAGGCCCGGCATATCTACCACCTGTGGCCGGACCGGGGAGCGGAATCTCTTTGGTGCGCCTGCCCCGCCTGCCGGGCCTTTAGCCCCCGGGAACAGATCCGCCTGGCATTGAACACCGCGGCGGCAGTTATCGCAAAACGGGATCCCCAGGCCCTTATCGGCTGCCGGGAGGAGGGAAACCCCGCGGAACAACTTCCCGGGGGCAGCGAGATTACCCTGCGGCCCAATGTATTTGCCCTGAAAACGGAGAGAACCCCGGACGAGCGGCCGGAGGAAAGTCCCATGCTGTTCATGTACGAAAAGGGTCTTGTCAGAGAATGGTAGGGGGCTAAACTTGACCCACAGAACAGCGTATTCCAGTAGAACCGGGGATAATCCCGAAAAAACGCTTGTAGAGTCTGCCTCCGCTATCTTCGATACGTCGTATCTACGATACACTACGGCAGGGAATTCCAAATGTTTTTCCGGCCTTTTCCCCGGTTCTACAGATACGTTGGGGTGGGTCAAGTTTAGCCTTTGCTGTGGGGGAAGAGATTTGTGAAGGGCAACAAAATTGTGGGCCAGGTTTAGTCCGGCGACCGCGGTCAGGAACTTACAGAATCGGCTAAGGTGCGGTTCAGGTCGGAAACGTGCTGTAAGCGGCCGGAAGCC
>JAISFT010000278.1 GCA_031263435.1 Treponema sp.
CTCCGCCTCCATCACCGGCAACGAAATTATTGTTTATTATTCCACCGTTCATGGTAAAAATACCACCAGATTCTATATGAACGCCACCGCCGTCGACTCCATATCCTGTTTGAGTGGATCTTCCGGTATTCCTCGTAATCTTTGAGCCGCTTTCCATCACAAGATTGCCGCCGCTGTTTACGGTAACTAGCGAAGCCGTATTATCATTCCGCCCCCACAGGGTTACGTTGTTACCCAACGTCAGCGTTACCCCGCTTCCCACCGTAAAAAGGGAGCCGATTGTACTCAAATTGACGGTCCATTCTGTTGTCCCACCGGTAAGGGTTATGCTGACCGTTTTTCCGCTATAACTGAGCGATTTCGGCGCGATGGTTTCATTATTCCATAACGTAATAGTATAGGTATCGCCTGTAACCGCGTTGTTGCTGATCCACGTTAACGCATCGTTAAGAGACAAATTGGAAGACATTTGTACAGCCATCCACGAGGCGTATACTATGATGTTCCCGTATACTGGAGTAAAAGCGGTAAAAAGGGTAGCCTGCGGCTCGTCACCATTCCAGTCGAGCCTATACCAGCCGTCGAAGGTGTAGCCGCTCATGGTTGGTTCTGAAGGCATATTTGAATAGCCAACCGTACTGCCGCTCTGTACCGTCCGCGTCTGTATTTCGGGACTGCCCCAGTTTGCATCAAAGGTTACAGTGTAATATACGGTGTGATCTACAGTGTGATCGGTTTCCTGCTCATCTGGGTGGAACAGATCTTTACAACCCGTAAAAAGCAGCAGTCCTGCGCAAAAAAACACAACCAGGCGCGCTGCGCCCTGTCCCCTGTTATTCATGATCCGTTCCTCCTTCAGAATCCGGGGAGGAGCCACCATACCGCCCCTCCCCATCCCGGTTCCCCGGTACAGCCGTACCGTCTATCCGGTCCGCACTTT
Organism: Treponema sp.; assembly: GCA_031263435.1. Next base: position 941 of record JAISFT010000278.1, read on the forward strand.
CGGCAAGTCGCCGGCTTCTCCGACACGCCGAACCGTAGCTTCGTATTATCTCGCAAGCTCATACTACTCCCAGCCGCCCGCGGAACCGCTTACCGCGCTGTTCAGGCTAATGCTCGCGTTGGCTGTGGTATTGCGTATTTTGGCCGATGAACCGTCAACATACACCGCATGGCCGTGGTTGCTGGCGGCGGTGTTTTTTAAGGTACTATTGTTTTCGTTTGACCCATAAATAATGCCACCGGACTGTTTGGTAAAGGTTCCCCCGCTGGAAACAGACACCCCACCGCCGTAGGAGGAGGAGTAGTAAGAGGAGGAGGTATTGCCGCTGATGATTCCACCACTCATGCTAAAAATCCCCCTACTGGAAACAGACACCCCACCGCCGGATGAGGAGGAGGATGAGGAGGTATTGCCGCTGATGGTTCCGCCTCTCATGCTAAAAGTCCCCCCGTCAACAGACACCCCACCGCCGTAGGAGGAGGAGTAGTAAGAGGAGGAGGTATTGCCGCTGATGGTTCCGCCTCTCATGCTAAAAGTCCCCCCACTGGAAACAGATACCCCACCGCCGGAGGAGGGAGAGGCGACGGTGGCGGAGGTATTGCCGCTGATCTCCCCGCCACTCATCGTAAACGTACCGCTGCTGGACACAAACACCCCGCCGCCGTAGGCGGAGGTATTGCCGCTAATCTCCCCGTCATTCATCGTAAACATACCGCTGTACACAAACACCCCACCGCCGAAGGAGGGAGAGGCGGCGGAGGTATTGCCGCTGATCTCCCCGCCGTTCATCGTAAACGTACCGCTGGACACAAACACCCCGCCGCCAACGGCGTTGGCGTTGGCGGCGGCGGGGTACCAGGTGTTCTCACATATTTTCGAGCCGTCGTTCATTACGAGCGTTCCGCCGTGCACCAGCACCAGCGAACCCGTATTATCACTCCACCCTTGCAGGGTAACGTTGTTTCCCAACGTCAAGGTTACGCCGCTTTCTACCGTAAAGAGGGAACCTGCGCTTCTTAAACTGACGAGTCGCTCCGTGATCCCGCCGGTAAGGGTTATGTCGACCGTTTGTCCGCTATAACCAAGCGACCTTGGTACGATGGTTTCATTGTTTCTTAACGTAATGGTATACGCGTCGCCTGTAGCAGCGTTGTTGCTGATCCATGTTAACGCCTCGTCGAGGGACAAATTTGATGGCAGCGTTGCTTTCGTCCAATTAGCGTATACCGTCATATTGCCGTTTACCGTACTGAAATAGGTAAATAGTGAACCGGAGTCGTTCTGCTCCGTGTACCAGCCACCGAAAGTATACCCGTTCCTGGTTGGTTCCGAAGGCATGTTGGAAGAACCGATTGAACTACCGTTCGTTACCGTCCGGATCTGTGTTGCAGGACTGCCCCCATCTGCATCAAAGGTTACCGTGTATTGAATAGGTGTCTCTGCTGTCCACCGGGCATACACCGTTATATTTCCGGTTACGGTCGTACCTCCGGTAAACTCACTGCCCCCATTGTTAGCCTCGGTATACCAGCCACCGAAAGTATACCCACTCCTGGTTGGCGTCGAAGGCATGTTGGAAGAACCGACCGAACAGCCGTTCGTAATCGTCCGGGTCTGTATTTGGGGGCTGCCCACTGTCGCGTCAAAGGTTACCGTATATTGGCTTACCGTCCACTTGGCGTATACCGTCATATTGCCGTTTACCGTACTGGAATAGGTAAACAGTGAACCGGAACCGTTCTGCTCCGTATACCAGCCATCGAAGGTATACCCGCTCCTAGTTGGCTCCGAAGGCATGTTGGAAGACCCAATCGAACCGCCGCTTGCCACCATCTTTGTCTGTGTTGCGGGACTGCCCCCGTCCGCATTGAAGGTTACCGTATATTGGCTAATCGTCCACTTGGCGTACACCGTCATATTGCCGTTTACCATACTGGAATAGGTAAACGGCGAACCGTTGCCGTTCTGTTCCGTGTACCAGCCCCCGAAGGTATACCCGTCCCTGGTTGGCTCAGAGGGCATGTCGGAAGAACCAAGCGAAGCGCCGTTGTTCACTCCCCGCGTCTGTGTTGCAGGGCTACCCCCGTCCGCATCGAAGGTTACCGTGTATTGGCTTATTGTCCATTGGGCGTATACCGTCATATTGCCGGTTACCGGGCTGGAATAAGTAAATTGCGAACCGTTGCCGTTCTGCTCCGTGTACCAGCCGCCGAAAGTATACCCGCTCCTGGTTGGATCCGAAGGCATGTTGGAAGAACCGACCGAACTGCCGTTTGTTACCGTCCGGGTCTGTGTTGCGGGGCTGCCCCCGTCCGCATTGAAGGTTACCGTATATTGGCTAATCGTCCACTTGGCGTATACCGTCATATTGCCGTTTACCGTAGTGTCATAGGTAAACCGCGAACCGTTGCCGTTCTGCCCTGTGTACCAGCCCTCGAAGATGTACCCATTCCTGGCTGGATTTGACGGCATATTTGAAGAGCCGACCGTATCGCCACTCTCTACCGTTTGCGTCTGGGTTGAAGGGCTTCCTCCGTCTGTATTAAAGGTTACGGTGTAATAAACGGTTTCCGGCCCATCTGGATGGAACAGATCTTTACAACCCGTAAAAAGCAGCAGCCCTGCGCAAAAAACCACAATCAGACGCACCTGTCTCGTATTATGCATGATCCGTATCCTCCTTCAAAATTCGGGGCGGGGCCACCATACCACCCCGTCCCGGTTCCCCGGTACCACCGCAACGTCTATCCGGTCCGCACTTCCGGCAAGTCGCCGACTTCTCCGATACGCTGAACCGGAGCTTCGTGTTATCTCACAAGCTCATACTACTCCCAGCCACCCGCAGAACCGCTTACTGCGCTGTTCAGGGTAGTGTTCGCGTCGGCTGTGGTATTGCGTATTTTGTTGGCTGGAGAACCGGAAACATACACCGCATGGCCGTAGGTGGCGGTGTTTTTTAAGGTGCTATTGCTTTCGTTTGACCCATAAATAACGCCGCCGGACTGTTTGGTAAAGGTTCCCTCCCTGGAAACATACACCCCACCGCCGTAGGCGGCGTAGTAAGGGGAGGAGACGGTATTGCCGCTGATGGTTCCACCCCTCATGGTAAAGGTCCCCCTACTCTCTACGTACACCCCACCGCCGTAGGCGGATTGAGAGGCGGCGGCGGCGGTATTGCCACTGATGGTCCCGCCCCTCATGGTAAAGGTCCCGTTTCTTACGTACACCCCACCGCCGTAGAAGGCGGCGGTATTGCCGTTGATGGTTCCACCGCTCATGGTAAAGGTCCCCCCACTGGAAACAAACACCCCACCGCCGTAGGCGGCGGTGGTGGTATTACCACTGATGGTCCCGCCCCTCATGGTAAAGGTCCCGCCATTTACAATCACCCCGCTACCGGAGGAGGAGGAGGAGATATTGTCGCTTATTTTTGAACCGGTATTCATCACGAGCGTACCACCGCTGTTCACGCGTACCAACGAAGCCGTATTATTCCGACCTTGCAGGGTAACGTTGTTATCCAGCGTCAGCGTTACTCCGTTTCCCACCGTAAAGAGGGAACCGGTTGTACTCAAACTGACGATCCGTTCCCTGGTCCCGCCGGTAAGGGTTATGTCGATCGTTTTTCCGCTATAGTCGAGGGACCTCGGTGCAATGGTTTCATCGTTTCGTAACGTAATGGTATACGTGTTGCCTGTGGCCGCGTTGTTGCTGATCCAGGTTAATGCATCGGCAAGGGACAAATTTGATGGTAGCGTCGCTATCGTCCACTTGGCGTACACCGTCATATTGTCGTTTACCGTAGTGTCATAGGTAAACCACGAACCGTTGCCGTTCTGCTCAGTGTACCAGCCCCCGAAAGTATAGCCGCTTCTGGTTGGATCCGAAGGCATGTTGGAAGAACCAAGCGGACTGCCGTTTGTTACCGTCTGCGTCTCTGTTGCGGGGTTGCCCCCATCCGCATTGAAGGTTACCGTATATTTGTTTTCCGTCCAGCCAGCATACACCGTCATATTGCTGTTTACTGTGGTGTCATAGGTAAACCGCGAACCGTTGCCGTACTGCCCTGTGTACCAGCCCTCGAAGGTGTACCCATTCCTGGCTGGATTTGACGGCATATTTGAAGAGCCGACCGTATCGCCACTCTCTACCGTCCGTGTCTGAGTTGCAGGGCTTCCTCCATCTGCATTGAAGGTTACGGTGTAATAAACGGTTTCCGACCCCTCTTGGTGGAACATATCTTTACAACCCGTAAAAAACAACAGCCCTGCGCAAAAGAACACAACCAGGCGTACCTGTCCCATGTTATGCATGATCCGTTCCTCCTTTCTCATGCCCTCGGTCTCTCTAAAACCGCAAGGTATAGGACAGTTGCACCGCTTCCTCACCCCGGTTCCCCGGTACCACCGCAAGATGTATCCGGTCCGCAATCCCAGCAAGCTGATGGTTTTTCTGAAACACCCAAGGTCGGATAAAACCGTACAGGACCGTAACCCCCGCGACCCCAATCCCAACAGTACCCGGAATACCCGCCAGATCGTCCTCATACTCCAGCGACAGCTCCCAGAAGATCAATCCCGCGGCCGCACCGTACCCGGCGAGGATCACTAAACCGCCACCGCCCCAGTCCCCCTGGATAAAAGAACCAAGCCCTGCTGCCAGGTTTAGCACTCCATAGCCGAAAGCACCCCCACCGGACCGTCTCGCGGCAGGCTTGGGTTTTTCAGCGACAGCCGCTTCTGCCCGGGCCGTGGTATCCTGGTACCAGGAGGAATCACCGTCAAGGGGGAGATACTCCGAAACACTGGTCAGTTTTTGGGAGAGGGTTTCCATAGCCTCAATACCGTCATCCATGGTAGTGTAATTTACCGAGTCCCCGATAACCTGTACGCCGGTTTCAAGGTTAATGATGGACGCGTTGAACATATTCCGCTCCCCCAGCCGCCGGGCCGCTACCGACAAGACCAAACTTGGGTTATCCCCTCTGCCCATGTTGACTATCTGCTCATCCGCGGTAACGCCGCTCGACTGGGTTTCGTATTCGTCCTGTACCTGCTTCAGGGTCACCGTTCGCGGATACACCCGGTACTTGCCGCTCCGGATCAGGTGGATAGAAAGAATCTGGGCCAGGGTATCAGCCACGGAAGAATCAATATTGCCCCCCATTTCAACGGGCACTACCGCCAGCTTGTCGCGCTGGGACGGGTCAAACCGGACGGCTGCAATGATGTTTCGGGCCATGCTGGGCAGCTTATCCTGGATTTCTTCAATTCTGGTGTAGGTTTGAATATCCCCCGCTATCTGCCTGAGTTCGTCTATCTTGAGAATCGAGATAATCAGGAGGTTGCGGTTCCCCAGTTTGGTAATATTCCCGGCTACCACGTAGTTTGCCCCGAGCTGCTTGCCGAGGGCGGCAATGGTGTCGGGGTCGGTCATTCCCGTCCCCATTTGGAAGTCTTGCTCAACGCCAATGGCCCGGTTAATGGTGGTACGAGGAATGATAGAGAAAACCTGATTCAATGCTTCGTTAAAAGAGAACAATTCCGCGATAGTTTCGCCCTCTCTAGCCGATCCGCCGGTAAAAGGCAGGATTGCAAGGTTTTCCTGCGTTGACACTGAGGCAACGCATACCAACGTACATAAACATACAAGTATCTTTTTTTTCACGGGAGATCTCCTATCTGCCCTATATAAGGGATGAAAAAGATATACGACCCGTAACAAATCGGGTCCGAAAAATAGATGCCGTAATTTAAAGGGGAGACGGTATGAACTGCTTGTATTATGGACAGATCGACAGAAACGCGCGCATGATGGGGGGGGGGGGGGGGGGTATAACACTATACAAAACAATAAATTACGCGCCAGTAACATACGTATTCCACCGCCTTTTCTTTTACCAAAAAATGCGCCGCTTTTAAGCGACAGGGTTTCTGGTATGCGCCGCAGACGGGCGCTTCCGGGGGGTTCCCGTTGCAGTTTAGTATAGTACAGGGTTGCTGTAAGATCAACCTATATCGCGTCAACGTCAGAATAAACTCATAGAAATTCGTATTTTTTTACAATATAATGAGTTAGTTAAGGTAGTAAAAATAGGCAATGTGCTAGACTTATTATTATAAATGCGGATTTTGGAGGCTATCCTAAAATTTGTGTCAAAAAGACTCATTTTCAGATGCTCTAATTTAAGTGTGAACAGGCCCTAGAGACCCCACTCTAAGTAGGAATGGGGTCCCGATCAGGCTTGGAGCACGACCGTGATTATAGAGATATAACCGGTTCAATCAACCCAGCGCACGGGTAAGTTCCGCAGCCTTATCGGTCTTTTCCCAGGGGAATTCTTCGCGGCCAAAATGACCGTAGGTAGCAGTTTTCCGATAAATAGGACGCCGAAGATCCAGGGTACTGATGATTCCCGCAGGACTGAGGTCAAATACCTTAGTAACCGCATTTTCTATCGCTTTCTCTGGAACCGCAGCAGTACCGAAGGTATCCACCATGACCGAAACCGGGAAAGGCACCCCAATGGCATAGGCCAATTCAAGCTCACAACGTTCCGCCAACTGAGCGGCCAGGATGTTCTTAGCCACATACCGGGCCATGTAGGCTGCAGAGCGGTCCACCTTAGTCGCATCCTTACCGGAGAAAGCCCCGCCTCCATGCCGGCCCATGCCCCCGTAAGTATCCACAATGATCTTCCTGCCGGTAAGACCCGTATCACCAAATGGACCACCTACCACGAAGCGGCCTGTGGGATTGATGAAATACTTCGTTGTTTTATCTAAAAGGCCGGTGGGTTCCAGGATGGGTTTGATGATCTGATCGATAATGGTTTCTTTGATGGTCTTATAGGCAATACCATCATCGTGTTGATGGGATACCACTACCGCATCAATCCGTATGGGCTTATACCCCTCATATTCAACCGTTACTTGGGTTTTTGCATCAGGCCGTAGCCAGGGAATCGCCTTGGTCTTCCGTTGCTCGGTTGCCCGGATCAGAATCTGATGGGCAAGGGTAATGGGCAAAGGCATGAACTCCTTGGTCTCGTTACAGGCGAAACCAAACATCATGCCCTGATCCCCTGCACCCTGCTGACCTTTGTACTCGTCAAGACCAATACCAGAAACACCCTGACTTATATCAGGAGACTGGTTGTGGATCATATCTAAAACCGCCATGGATTGGTAATCCAAACCATAGGCAGGGTCGGTGTATCCCACATCCTTTGCCACCTCTCGAACCACATGCTGAAAATCGACAAACGTTTTAGTGGTTATTTCTCCTCCAACAAGGACTAGGGAAGTGGATGCGAAGGTCTCGCAGGCAACCCGGCTTTGGGGATCATCTTTTAAACAAGCATCTAATATAGCATCTGAGATTTGATCACATAGTTTATCAGGATGCCCCTCTCCGACGGATTCGGAAGTAAAAAAAAAGCGCCGTTGTTCCATTGAATATGAACTCCTTATCGTTTTTATACGTAACGTAATTAATTCTCAAACTTTACTAAAGCATGGGCATTTTGTATATACCCCGCAGTAAATGACCTTGGGCTTCTTCCTGTTTTCTTTTTCAGCTCCAGTATATACTCAAGTATATGAGATACGGTCGCTTTCTTAGGGGGCTTGCCCTGTGTTTTGTTGTTGCTTTCTTCGCGCCCTGGGCCTGCAAACAGCATGATGCGGAGGAAGCCCAGCCAACGGCGGTTTTTTCCGGGTCTCTGGCGGTTCCCGGCCGGGCAGCGGAAGGGCTTGGGGCTTACCGGATTGCCTATTATGCGGCGGCGGAAGGGGCGGCTGCGGAGATCGACGCGGCAGACGGTGTAATAGGCGATACCGGCGGGCCGTTTACGATGGTGGACTATGGCCCCCGGGGAGAACTGCCGCAGGAAGTAAAGAAGCCCTCTCTATATGTGGTTTTTTCCCAGCCGGTAATACCTCTGGCAAAGCTTGGGGACCCGGTTCGTTGGGAAGAAGGAGCGCCGAATCCAGGGCTTCTCACGGTGGACCCGCCGCTTCCGGGGGTGTTCCGCTGGTACGGGACTAAGCTGCTTGCCTTTGAGCCTGACGCCGCCAGCCTTCCCCAGCGGCGGTATACGGTAACGGTTTCGGAGCGGCTCAGGTCCTTGGGGGGTGGGGCCCTTGAGGGGGAGCGGAGTTTCAGTTTCGAGACCGAACGGCTTTCGGTGCTGCACTGGCGGCTTGGAGACGGGGAGTATTCGGTTCGTACCTGGGACGCGCCGCCTGAAGACGCGAAGCATATAGTTTTCATCTTTTCCTATCCGGTAAACCTTACGGAGATCCGGCAGTGGCTGCGGGTGAGTATTCGGGGCAGGGGTTCCAGAGAGATTCCCTTCCGGGTGTCCCGGCCTGAAAACCCGGAGGAGCGGTATGACCTGGACCAGCAGGTGCTGATAACCCTGGAGGAGGAACTGCCGTCTGACGCGGATGTGGATCTTACGCTGCTGCAAGGCGCCCGGTCTGAGGAGGGCTGGCTGGGGACCAGGGCGGACGCGGTTTTTAGTTTTCATACCCTGCTTCCCTTCAAGTTGGACAATGTCAGCGTCCGTTCCGAATCTTCTCCCCGGACCGAAGAGAGCGGGACTATTCCCATCAGTCTTGTATTCAGCCATCCGATTGATCCGGAAAGTGTGGCGGGTGTGTTTTCCGTAAAAGGGCTTCCAGCTTTAACCGCGGAGAATGTTCATGTTTACGGATACACGGTAATTCTGAACCGCATGTCCCTGGAATACCGGACGCCGTATGTCGTAAATGTGGGTCCCGGACTGCGGGATATGTGGGGCCGGCATCTCGGGGAGGAGTTGACGGTCAAAGTGGAAACCGGGGATGCTAACAGTTACGTGTACATCGGGGACCGGGGATCCGCGATGCTGGAAGCGGGTTTTACTCCCGCTGTTGTCTGGGAGGCGCAGAATCCCGTGTCCCTGCGCCGGGTCATTCAGGAGGCGGCAGGGCCTTATGAGCGGCCTCCTTCCGGGCCTTTGGAAGTGATGGATGTGAACGCCTTACCGAGGAATTCCAAGCGGTACTTCATGGAGGATCTGTCCCCGTTCTTGGGGCCTTCTGGCAAGGGGAGCGCCCGGATGCGCTGGGATTACGAAACCGGCTCAAGCCGGGAGCCGGGCCGGGTGTACCGGAACAGCGCATGGCTTACGGTACAGGTTACGGATATAGGTCTTACGGTCCGCTATGGGTATAACCGGGTTTTAGTCTGGGCGACCCGACTTTCCACTGGAGCGCCGGTGGCCGCGGCGCAGGTTACCCTTCTTGAGCGAACGGTTCCGGTAACCGAGGGTGTTACCAACGAACAGGGGCTTGCGGTCTTCAATTTCCCCGACGGGGCCTTTGTTTCCCGGTTCACCCGGCCTTCGATCACCGATTACTGGCGGGGTGCTGATGGAGATGAGGTGTGGCGGGGGCTGCGTATACGGGTAACCGAAAACGGGGGCGCCAAGGCCGGTGGCGACGAGGTTGAGTTTATCCCCAACGAGAGCCACAACCTCTGGCGTTCCCGAATCGAAGCGACCGTTTCTCCCTTTGAGGCGGAAAGGGCCCGGCCGGTGATCTTTCTTTTTACCGACCGGGGCATCTACCGGCCCGGGGAAACGGTAACCTTCCGGGGCATAGACCGGGACCTGCGCCGGGGGGCTTACCAGGCTTACGAGGGGCCCTATGCCCTTACGGTGAAGAGCGAGGCTTTCCGCGCGTCGCCTGTTGCGTCTCTTTCGGGAACCACCACCAAAAACGGCGGGAGCTACGGGTCCTTCACCTTGCCGGATAACCTTGACCCCGGCAAATATACTATTCTTTATACCAGGGGTGAAGCGGAAGAGGCCCTTACGTTTACGGTTGCGAACTTTGAGCGTCTGCGTATGGAAGCGTCGCTACGTTTTCCGGAAGGGGCGTCTTTTTTGGGGGAACCGCTTTCCGCCCGCCTTGTTGCGTCTTACCTTGCCGGGGGCGTACTTGCAGGAGCGCCCTATTCCTGGTACTGGACGAGGGAACCAGCGGCCTTTAATCCCGGTGGTCCGTGGACTTACTGGAAATTCGGGCCGGAACACGCTGACGGCCGTTCCTTCATAGGCCAGGGTGAAGGGAACCTGGGGCCTGACGGCAGTGCCGCTATCAGTCAGGAGCCTCGCGGAGACGGCATTGAGGGGGCGCCTTACCGTTACCGGCTGGAAGCTACGGTCCAGGACGCCGCCCGGCAGGCACTGGCCGCTACGGACGCGGTAATCGTGCATCCCGCAGCTTTCTACCTTGCCGCCCGGCTGGACGCGGGGACGCCGCAGGACGTCTCGCGGTTTCCCGCCGCGTCTCCTTCGGCCTATCTGCTATCTGCAGGAAGTCCGGCGGTTTTAAGCTGGGCGTTGCTTTCTCCGGACGGGCAACCTTACCAGGCTTCCACAGCAGATGCCGGTCCCCTTACCATCCAATTTGTCCACTATGAATGGAAGCAGGCCCGCCAGGCCGGAATTGCCGGGCGGGTGAACCTGCTCTGGGAACGGGTGGAAGAAGTGGCGGAAGAGCGGACAGTGGATGTCCTGAGGGGGAATACCAGCGGGACGGTTGCGTTTACCCCGGATAAGAGTGGCCAGTGGGAGATTCGATTGAGGAGCCGGGATAGCCGGGACCGGGTCGCGGTAACCCGGTTCGGCTTTTACGTGAGTGGTGCGGGCTGGGTACGCTGGGGGACCGATGATGTGGACCGCATTACCCTGACGCCGGACCGGTCTGTTTACGCTCCCGGTGATACGGCGAAACTTCTGGTCCGTTCGCCCCTTCCCGAGGGCCCGTATCTCCTCACCCTGGAACGGGAGGGGATCATCTCCGAAAAGATCATAGAGCTGGATGGTTCGGCCCGGACCATCGACATCCCCATTGAGGAATCCTTTGTTCCCATCGTATACGCGGCCCTGTCTTCGTTTACGGTACGCCGGGGACCGCCTGATGCTACGTACTATCTTCCAGACCTGGACAAACCCAAGGGGATATTCGGTATCACGGCATTGACGGTGGACAATACCAGCCGGCATTACGCGGTTGAAATAGAAAACGCCCAAGGGGTCTATGGTCCGGGGGAGGAAGCGGAAGTACGGGTCCGCGTAACCCTGGACGGAAAGCCCGCGCCGGATACGGAGGTGAGTTTTATGGCGGTGGACCGGGGGGTGGTGGATCTTATCAATTACCATGTACCCGATCCCCTGGCCTTTTTTTATGATCCCCGGCATTTTCCTCTGGGCGTGAGGGGAGCGGACAGCCGTTCCCTGCTCATCGATCCCGTAACCTACTCCCTTTCAGACCTTCAAGGCGGCGATGACCAGGACGATTCCAAACTTGCCGAGCGTAAAGACTTCAGACCTACCGCTGTTTTTGAGCCTTACCTGGTAACCGGCCCGGATGGAACCGTTACGATAAAATTCAGCCTGCCCGATTCTCTTACCGTCTACCGTTGTACTGCCGTGGCCGTGGGGCTTACCGAGTTCGGCATTGCCGAGGGGGACCTCCGGGTGAGCGCCCCCCTGACCGCCGTTGCCGCCCTGCCCCGGAAGCTGCGCTGGCGGGATACCGGTACGGTCTCCCTCATCCTCAGCAACCTGGAAAAAGAGGCTGTTGAAGCGCATGTATCCCTTGCAGTTGAAGAAGCTCGTAATGCCGGTTATTGGGATACGGTGCTGGATGTGGATGGAGACGCTGAAAAGACGATGCGGATTCCGCCGGGGGCCACGGTGGAGGCTGCTTTCAAAGTCGCCGCCCTGGGAGTAGGGCAAGCCCGGCTCGTCTTTACCCTGAAATCCCCCAAGGTAAACGAGCGTATCGTCAGGTCCCTTTCCGTGGACCGGCCTGTTATTTACGAGACAGTTACCGCCATAGGGAATCTGGGCGGCGATTTTGTTGAGGAAGGGGTTGCACTTCCGTCCCTGGTTCCCCCCGGAACCGGCAGTCTTTCGGTCAGCCTTGCTACTTCCCGTCTGGCATTGCTTCGGGAAGCGGTGGGGTATCTTCTGGACTACCCTTACGGCTGTCTTGAACAGCGTACTGCGGCGCTCCTTCCCCTCGTGAGTTTTGGGGATCGCCTGGACGCCTTTGGCCTGGAAAGCCCGGTAACGAATCCCCGGCAGACGATTGAGGAGGGACTTGCCCAAATCGCCAAAAACAAGCTGCCTGACGGATCGTATCCCTACTGGCCCGGCGGACAGTACGGTAATGCTATGGTTACCCTCCGGGTGGCCCATATCGCGACCCTGGCCCGGACAAAGGGGTATGAGGTTCCCGCCGGTCTCGATACTTCCGCTGCGCTCTCGTTTATTACCGGTTCCGAAGAAGTCCGCCGTCTTCTGGCCCGCGACCCTTTTCTGGAAGGGTACGCCCTTTGGGTACGGGCCATGTACGGCGAGCAGGTGGGGAGCGATATAATCGCGTTTATGGGGAAGGGGGATGAGCTGGGCGTATGTGGCGCTGCCTTTGCCGGCCTTGCCGCGCTGGAATTGGGGCAAAAGGCGGCGGCCCTTTCCGCACGGGACCGGGTGAGGCGGTTTATCCGTCCGGGCACCCGGACGCTGGACCTTTCCGATACCTATGAACGGCAGGGTAATTTTTGGGGGTATGATACGGACCGGTACGCGCTGGCCCTCATGCTCTATCATGCCCTGAATCCTGATGACGATATGACGAGCCGCCTTGCCGCTTCCCTGGTGGAACGGCAGCGGCGCGGCATCTGGTCCAACACCGGTTCTTCTTTCTGGGCCGTTCTTGCCTTTGGCCGGGTCGCCGATGCCGAGGCGGGGACGGATTTGAGCGTCTCGGTTTTCCTGGGCCCGGTCCCCCTTGTTTCGGGGGAATTGTCTACCTCTAGCCCCCTTTCCCGGACCTTTCCCTTTGCAGAGCCGCCGCTGGACAGTGCTGCCCGGGATACCCTGCTTGCCCTGCGTATAGAGCGGAACGCCGCTGCAGGACATTCCGCCCCCGGACCGCTTTTCTACACTGCGAACCTCCGCTACGGCATACCCACTGAACTGGCCTCTCCCCGGGATGAGGGGTTTTCCGTGTTCTCCGAAATCCTGGACGCCGATGGTAATCCCGTCAGGGATGGCAGGCTGATTCCGGGGAAGACTTATACCCGCCGGGTGCTGGTATCCGGTTCGCGGGACCGTACCTTCATGGCTCTCCGCATTCCAGTCCCATCCGGGGCGGAGATCATTGACGCCCTGCTCGTAACCAGTCCTACGGTTCCTCCGGCAGAAGACGGAGCAGCCGGGGACGCGGATAATACCGGGGACTTCCGGTATGACGCCTTGCCGGTACGCTTTGTCATGGATGACGAAGTCCGTTTCCATTGGGATTATTTCCCAGCAGGCAGGCAGGAAGTGCGGTTCCGTTTCCGGGCAGTTATGCCCGGTATTTATCCCACGCCGCCGGCTCAAGCCGAGTGCATGTACGAGGAAGAGGTCTTTGGCCGCTCTGCCGGAGAACTGATACGGATTGGTGAATAAGCATACCGGTATCCTCAGGGTCATTTTCTTCTTTGCGGGGCTTGTTGTTCTTGTGGCAGCGGTCCGGCTTGTTTTGGCCCTTGTTCCCTACCCTGAACTTGTGGAGTACCGTTCCCGGTCCCGGGGCCTGGTGATACGGGACCGTAACGGAGCGGTACTCCGCGTCCTGCCGGCGGACGACGGGGTCAAGCGGGAATGGGTCGATCTGGAGGACATTCCCCCCGGCGTGGTACGCACCTTTGTCAGGGCGGAAGACCGGCGTTTCTTCTTGCATCCGGGGGTAGACCCCGTTGCGGCGGCGGGGAGTGCGGTACAGAACATGAGGGCGGGGAGAATCGTATCCGGGGCGTCTACCATCACCATGCAGCTTGCCCGGCTTATCCGCGCCCACAGACCGGGGCTCCGGGGCAAACTGGGCGAAGCCTGGGACGCCCTGCGGCTTGAGGCGCGGCTTTCCAAGAAGGAGATACTGGAACTGTGGTTCAACGGCATTCCCTTTGGAAGCAATATAGAAGGGCTTGCCGCCATGACCCGCGCCCGGTTCGGGATTCCCGTCGGTCGGCTTGACGACAGTAAAGCCGCGCTTTTGGCGGTGATCCCCCGGCGTCCCGCGTTGTACGATCCGGCGTCCGATCCCGATGCGGCGGTCCGCGCAGCTCTAGCCCTGTCCCGGCGCGCGGGCCTCAACCCGGACGGGGACGTGCTCAGGGCTGCGGCGGCGGAAGCGAGTACCCCCGCCGGAGAAGCGACAGCTACAGACCGCGCTCCCTTTTACGCGCCCCACTTTACCGACCGCCTGGCAGGTCTGCCGGAAGCCCGCAGTGTAAAACAGGTAACGGCATCATTGGACTTGCCGCTCCAGCTCTTTGCGGAAGAACGGCTTCTGGCCGAATTGCGGGGACTCAGGAACAACCGAGTTAGTAACGGGGCTATTCTCGCGATAGAGAATGAAACCGGGGCGGTCCGGGTATATGTAGGTTCCGCTTCATGGTTTGACGACAGCATCTCCGGCAAGATAGACGGGGTCCAGGTGAGGAACCAGCCCGGTTCCTGTCTTAAACCCTTTCTTTACGCGCTGGCCCTGGATTCAGGCTTCACCCCTCAAGACATACTGCCGGATCTGCCCAGCGTCTTTGGAGGAACCGAGGCGTACATTCCCGCTAATTTTAACCGCCGGTTCAACGGGCCGATTCGCCTTCGCCTGGCCCTGGCATCCTCCCTCAACATCCCGGCGGTGTACCTCCTGGAATGCCTGGGGGTACGAAACTTTGAGGAATATCTTGCGGCCCTGGGATTTGACTCGGTAGCCGCGTCCATGGGAACCCATGGTACGGGGCTGGCTCTGGGCAATGCCGAGGTGAGCCTTGAAGAATTGGTCAGGGGGTTTTCCGCATTTCCCCGGGGTGGGACACCTGCGGATTTCCGGTTCATTGAGGAAGATACCACCGACGGCACAAACGGCAGCACGGTAATGTCTCCCTTCGCAGCATGGGTTATATCGGATATACTATCGGACCGGGGGAGCCGCTTTGTAGGCTTCGGCCCGGCGCCCACTCTGGCAACGGAGTTCCCCGCCATGTTTAAGACCGGGACCGCCAACCAGTTCCAGCATATCTGGGCGCTGGGCGCTACCCGGCGGTTTACCGTGGGAGTATGGATGGGGAATTTCTCCGGGGAAACTGTCGTAGGCTCTACCGGGAGTTCTATTCCCGCCCGCATTGCCCGGGATCTGCTGACCGCCTTGGAACAACCGGATGGTTCGGCTAAGGTCCGGGCCCCACGAGGAGATACCCCGCAAGACGCGGGCCGCTGGGGAAACCGGGAGGCCGGAGAACATCCGGGCGGGCCAAGACCGGCGGCGATCCGGGAAGCCCGGATCTGCGCCCTTTCAGGCATGGTGGCCGGCCCTTTCTGCCCGGGCACAGTGAGGGAATGGACCTTTGGCAGCGGTCAGAACGCGTCCTGTACCTGGCACGCGGGCGGGGAAACGCGGTTCCCCCCGGAATACCGGGCATGGCTTACCGAACGGTTCCGCTCAGGGGGAATCATCGCCGGAAGCGGGGGCGGCCGGATACGGATACCCCTGCCCGGTTCGGTGTATTACCTGGACAGCGCCCTGCCACCGGAAGCCCAGGCCCTGCGGATAGAGACGGCCGCGTTTAGTCCGGGGGCCTTCGTCTACGCCGACGGGTTCCTGCACGGCGTACTGAACCAGGCGGGCGTCTATGTACTGCCCCTCTCACGGGGCCGGCATACCGTCATTGTAGAGGATGAAGACGGCTCAAGCAGCCGCGTTGATTTTGAAGTCCGGTAAATGTATGCAAGGGGAGCCTGTTCCAAAACCCCCAGAAAGGATAGAAAAAGCGAGGGAAACCTGATAAGATTGTAGTTGAAAAAACTATCAACCAGGAGACCCCCGCCATGAAAACTATAAGCCAAATCTTTGCAGGTGTAAACCGACTTTAAAAACCGTAATTTCTATCACTTAAAACCGTAATTTTACCTGCTTAGAGATATAATGGATATTTCATAGCTACTTATAAATAAAGCTGGGCGCGGTAGCATACCGCGCCCAGCTTTTGATCCTGGATTATTTTTTCTTTTTCTTGATAAGTTTTTTATCTGCCTTGTTGAGTTCTTTGCTGGTCTTCTTAAGTTCAGATTTGATTTTCTTGACATGGACTTCCGCAGGTAAATCTTCCGGCATGGTACCTCCCGTTTCCCGTATTGCATTTCGCACCGTCTGTCCAACCTGTAATGCCGCTTGCTCTAAGGCATTTTGACCACGGATATTTTCCCGTTTTATTTTTGCGTTGGTTTGGGTAATACGAAAAATATTAGCACCTAATTCTTCCGATCCCATATAATCAAGAGGGGTTTCTCTACCAGGGATACCTTTTAATTCCCTGATTTTATGAATCGACATATTATAAAGGCCCATGTAGCCCTTATTGGCAAAGTAATCATAGCGAACAACTCCGGCTTGTTTGGCAGTCGAGGCAAGGGATTTTTCCCCTTCGCTGATGTCTTTGCGAAGCCACACGCGCTCCATATCTTCATGGGATTTGACGTATTCTTGAAAAGAAGCGGTAAAGGCGGCAAAATAGACTTGAGCTTTTGCCACCTGCACCTTTTTGACATCGGCATTCATAGAGACAAGATAACAGGCAAAGCGGGAAAGTTTAAAATCCTTAATCGGCTTCCTGCCAAGATACCTGACTTCTTCCCTAAAGTGATCGGCGGTTATGATGGAGGGAATGCTTAGACAAACCGACATAGCCTTATTGATGGGTTGCATAGTAGGGGAATATTCCCGGTATCCGAGCCAGTGGATAAAGTCAGACGCATACCAATAAATTTGTCCATTTTCATGGTAAAAATCTTCAAAAGCAGGATGTTCAGCATCAAAATATGAACCTATATCTGACGTATCATCACTCATGCCCTCATTATAAAGTCAATTTGAGGATTTTCAAGCCCCTAACCGTAGGTGATTTCTATCACTTAAAACCGTAATTTTCACCTACTTAGAGATATAATGGATATTTCATAGCTATATTAACATGGGGAAGTGGCTGGTATTATTTATGAAAAGGGGATTATTGTGATTCCCGGCCCTGGGCCGGGGTTCTAGGGCCTGTTCACACTTAAATTAGAGCATCTGAAAATGAGTCTTTTTGACACAAATTTTAGGATAGCCTCCAAAATTTTATCTAACAAATCAGCAGGTTTCTGTACTTTGGTGTTTTTTTTGATATTATTCGCTTAAAAAAATACAAAATTAGGTCTGTTTTTCGTAGTGTGAACAGGCCCTAGTTCTTTTTTTCGGCGGGTAAAGCGGTAATGCAACCGTTCATCACCGGAAAGCGGCTCCTTCATCAAATAATGTTTGACGCTTGCGGCCTGTTCCAGCGTTGCCCCGCCTTGCGGCATTATGCCCAGGTACAGGGCATAACCGTAGTCGCCCCGGCTGTCCGGTGGTTCCGTACCGGGAAGCGGCGCAAGGTGAATCATCAACACATGGGGACCTCTAGGGTAGGTTATAGTCAGGGAGGGTTGGCCCGTGGGTGGAGGAACCGGGGAGTGAATTTCATCCGGTAGCGGCAAAAGCAGGACCGGAAAATCCGCCAGTGTAAGAGGCGGCACCAAGAGATAGTGTTTCTTTGTGAAACGGGCCTCGGTCTCCATGTCCTTAAAGATCATGTTGCACTGAACCACGTCCGCGGCGGTACGTTCCCCACTTTTCACCTTGTCCAAAATGGTTTCCGCCGTCTGAGCGTCGTTTACCAGTTGGGTGATGTGCGCCGGAGGGATGCCCCATGCCGGCCCCTTCATTGCAAATTCCGTATTATTTTGCATTTTCTATTCCTATTAATTTTCCAAGGCGTTTTAACTCAAAGATCATAAATGCCAAGGTAAGTATTGAAGACAAGCAATCGGCGGCAGGCAAGGCATAAAATACGCCGTTCAATCCCCATATTTTGGGTAAAATCAGAACCGCTGGAACTTGAAATAATACCTGTCGAGATAAACCTGCCAATAAACTTTGGATTGGTTTACCCACCGACTGAAAATAATTGGAACTGATCATTTGAAAAGCAACTATAGGTAGCAACAACATCATGGTACGCAAACAACGAATACTCATGTTAAGAATATCACCTTTGTCCTGAGTGAATAGTCTTACAAAAATGTGAGGGAACAACTGAATAAGAAAAAATACAATGCCAACAAATATACTTCCCGATATGACGGCCCATTTATACGTTTTTCGTACACGTCTATACAGCTTTGCACCATAATTATATCCAATGATGGGCTGTGCCCCCTGAGTTAATCCTTGTAACGGCATAATAATCAATATTGAAACACTATAGGCAATCCCCATTCCGGTAACCGCACTATCACCGCCATACCTGTATAACGAATGGTTCATTAAACCCAAAACAAAACCCACCGCAAGCTGTCTTGCAAAAGGAGCAAACCCAACAGAAATAATTTTCCAGGCAAGTTGAAAATCAATTTTCATGTTTTGAATGCGGAAACGCAACTGTGTTGATTTTGAGTT
>JAISFT010000284.1 GCA_031263435.1 Treponema sp.
AGCCGCCTGCGCGGCAATTTAAGGGCCTTGCGGCGGATCGGGCTCCGGAACGTTAGGCGAAGTTGGGTGTTTTTATTCCATTTCTTCTACATGGTTTTCTATTATCGCCTTTAAATTACACAACCCGGAGCTGTGTCCGTATTATTTCAAGGGGATCAAAATTGCCTTGATCCAGGATGGATTTAATCTTATCCAAATTAAAACCAAATTGTTTTAGAGAAATAATCTGCTGCAGGCGGATAATATCATTTTTTGAATATACACGGTGTCCTGCATCGGTCATTCCGGAGGGAATTAATAAGCCTTTGTCATGATAATGATGTAATGTCCGTACCGTTACTCCTGTTTTTTCCGCTATTTCTCCAATTTTCCAGGCTGCTTTTTCCAATTACGATTACCTCCTTGATTATAATATACAACCTCACGTTGCGTCAGATGCAAGTGTTTTTTTATTTTTTTAGGTTGGCCAAAAAACCGCGAAGGCGCCAAATGCGCCTGATTGGGGGGTAGGCGGAACTAAAAACGCTAAAGCGTTTTTATGGAGCCGAGGGGGGGCCAGAGGAACCAAAAACGCCCAAGCGTTTTTGGTTTGCGGGGTTTGGGGCAAAGCCACAAACCCCGGCTACGGGCGGATTGGCCGTGGTAGCGGGCCCCCCCTTATATAAAAAATCTACGGGGACAAGGGGCGGCTAACGGGAGCTGATCCGGGCACCGAGGGAGGAAAGCCGGGACACGATGTTTTCGTAGCCCCGCTCAATTTCGTAGATGTTTCTGATGACGCTTTTGCCGCGGGCGCACAGGGCGGCGATGATCATTGCCATTCCTGCCCGCACATCGGGGCTGTGCAGTTCCGAGCCAGTTAGTTCCGAGGGGCCGGAAACCACTGCCCGGTGGGGATCGCAGAGGACGATCCGGGCGCCCATGGCGATAAGTTTGTCTACAAAGAACATGCGGGATTCAAACATCTTTTCGTGGATCAGCACAGTGCCTTTAACCTGGGTGGCTACCACGGTAACGATGCTGGTAAGATCCGGGGGAAATCCCGGCCAGGGGGCATCGTCGATTTTGGGGATCATCCCCCCCAGGTCGTAGTTTACCGTCATTTTCTGCTTGCCGCTTACGTGGATATCTTCCCCCTGCTGCTCCCAGCGGATCCCCAGTTTGGCAAAGGCGATCTTTGCGGGCCGCAGATCCCCTGAGCGGGCCCCGCGGATGGTCAGCTCCCCGCGGGTGGCCGCGGCCAGGCCGATAAAGGACCCCACTTCCATAAAATCGGCCCCAATGGAAAAATCGCAGCCCCCGAGCTTTTTTACCCCCCGGATACGCAAAATATTGGAGCCGATTCCTTCGATCTGCGCGCCCATAGCTATGAGCATACGGCACAGATCCTGCACATGGGGTTCGGCGGCGGCATTGGTCAGGATGGTTTCCCCCTCCGCAAGAACAGCGGCCATGACCGCGTTTTCCGTGGCCGTAACCGAAGCCTCGTCCAGGAAAATATCGGCCCCCCTCAGCTTCTTTGCACGAAAAGAAAAATCGTCGTTCATAGTAACTTTGGCCCCCAGCTCCCCCAGGGCCAGAAAATGGGTATCCAGGCGGCGGCGGCCTATGACATCGCCGCCCGGGGGGGGCAGCACTGCCGTGCCGGTCCGGGCCAGCAGGGGACCGGCGAACAGGATGGAGGCCCGGATTTTTTTCGCCTGCTCTATGGGGACCTTGGTCTGTATGTTGTTCGACATACAGAGCTGCCAGGCGTTGGGGCCAAGGGATTCAGCCTTGCCCCCCAGGGCGCGGTAAATTTCCAGCATTACCTGGACATCTTCTATATCGGGGATATTCCGCAAGATTACCGGTTCGGCGGTAAGGAGGGCCGCCGCAAGACAGGGCAGCGCGGCATTTTTATTACCGCTGGCCCTGATTGTTCCCCTGATGGGACTTCCCCCTTCGATCAGGTATTCGCTCATAGATACTCACTCATGGATGAACTGTAGCCGCTTGCGGCGGTCATGTCAAATCGGCCGCAGTACCTTCACGGGTGTCCTCACGGGTGTCCTCACGGGCCCGCAAAACAGCGAAGGCCAGGATAATTTCCGCAAGGTAAAATACCAGCAGATGTACGGTGGGCAGCCAGAGGCCAAGAAGGGCTGCGGCCAGGGCCGGCAAGGTGGAGGATAGGACCAGGATGCCGACGCGGGTCCTGAAGGCCAGCGGAGAACCGGTCATACAGGCCGCGCCCAGGAACAGGGCGGCCAGTGCGTAGAACACGAGCTGCAGGATCAGGATCAGCATGAACGCAAAGGCCAGCAGGGGGATCATGACCCGTCTGCCGTAACCTCCGGCGTACAGGGTTCCGTTAAAATCCCCGGCGGCCTCCGGGGTCGCCGGGGCTACCTCTGCCGGGAGCATCTCCGCAAGCTGCGTACCGTAAAGCCGGGAGTAGAATTCGTAGGGCTCAAGCCGGGCCAGGGAAAACATGACCGGGAAATTCAGGGCCAGCGCAATGATGAAGAAGTGGAGAATCAGGAAGGAAAACTTTATGCCACCGGTCAGTTCCACAAAACGGCGGAGTCTGCCGTTGCCCAGCGCTGCGGCTTCAAAGTAGCGTTGCGCTTCCCCGGAAACCCGCGGAGCCCTACTCACCCTTGTTTGCCCCGGCCATCAGCCCTTCAAGGAGGAACCGCTGGAAAACCATGTAGAGGCAGGTGATCGGGATGGCCACCAGTACCGAACCGGCGCAAAAAGCCGTTACATCGCTGTTTGTCCCGGAGATCATATCAAAAAGGCCAATGGCCAGGGTCCGTTTTTCGTTTTGATTGATAAGGTACCGGGGCATCATATAATCCATCCAGGGTCCCATAAACGATGTTACCGAAATAAAGGTGATAATGGGCAGGGACAGGGGCAGAATTACATGGAAAAAAAGCTGCAGCTTCGATGTGCCGTCAATAAAGGCCGCTTCGTCCAGAGAACGGGGTATGTTCAGCATAAAGCCCCGGACCAGCCAGATATTCTGGGGTATGCCCCCGGCAACGTAGATGATCACCAGCATCATCAGGTTGTTCAGCATCCCAAAGTTCAGGGCCACCATGTAGAGCGCGGTAAGGCCCATAAAGCTGGGGAAAAGCTGGAGGATCATCACGAACAAGAGTCCCATTTTGCGCCCCCGGAACCGGAAGCGGGCAAAGACAAAGGCCGTCATGGTGTGGAGCACAATGGAAAAGATCGTGGTAACCACCGCCACAATCAGGGTATTCAGGTACCAGGAGCCGTATTTGGTTTTGGCAAAAAGCCGGATGTAATTATCAAAAGTGGGGTTTGCCGGGAAGATGCTGCCGGTAACGCCGGTCCTGCTGTTCAGGGAAGTACCCACCACCCAGAGCAGCGGGTATATAACAATCACCGTTACAATAACCAAGTCCAGGTATATCAGCAGGGTCCCCAGGACCTTTTTTACCTGGTATGCTTTTACTTTCATACAATCCCCCTATTCTTCTCTGAACGCACGGGTCCGCAGTAAATTCCACGCCGATACCGATGCGACAACAATAAAGATCATGATGCTCAGGGCGGAGGCAAAGTTGTACATCCGCTGATCCAGGGTCAGCTTGAATATCCACGAGATCAGAATATCCGTGGAGCCGGCCATCTGATACGCGGGATTCGCCGGACCGCCGCCGGTAATAAAGTAAATCATGTTAAAGTTATTAAAGTTAAAGGTAACGCTCATCAAAATCTGCGGCGCGGTAGAGGCAATAACAAAGGGCAGTGTAATGGATTTGAATTGGTGCCAGGTGTTGGCCCCGTCAATCTGGGCGGCCTCGTACATTTCCTGGGGGATGGTTGTCATAACCCCGGTGATCAGCGCCATAAAATAGGGAAAACCCAGCCACATATTCACCAGTACCAGGCATACCTTTGCCCAAACCGGGTCCGAAAGAAAGGGGATGGTGTCTTTTATAAATCCTGCCGCCAGAAGCATCTGGTTAAAGGCCCCCTCCTTATGGAACAGGGAGCGGAACACCATCATCGAAACTATCCCCGGTACCGCCCAGGGGAGGATGAAGAGACCCCGCCAAAAGGAACGGAATTTAACCGCCCTGGCCCGGAGTATCATGGCCTGGAAAAGGCCGAAGATATAGGACGAAAAAGTTGCCAGAAAGGCCCATATCACCGTCCAGACAAAGATGCGGAAAAAGGTATTGCCCCAGATGGGGATACGGAAAATATCGAGAAAAGTATTAAAACCGTTCCACTTTACCAGCCGTACCGGCGGAATAAAATTCGCGTTGTAGTTGGTAAAGGCCACCAGCATGGCGAAGATAATCGGCACAATGGAAATAAAAACGACCAGCAGCATGCCGGGAGCAATGGTGATGTATTCAAAGGCGCTGTCCCAGAGACCCCGGAAATACTGGATACTGGTGATATGCTTTCCCCCGTTTATCAGTTGGCGGGTCCGGTAGGCGTCAAGAACATTCCAGACCCAGAAGGCGGCGAATATGAGCAGCACCATCAGCGCAATAATGCCCCCCAGCATCAGCATTACCGAATGATCGTAAACCGCCTGCCGGGAACCTTCCCGGGGCAGGGAACCCAGGGTAAAAAGCCCCCAAAGACCGCGGGTAAAGTAACCCGCGCTGCGGAACCGGGAACTGGGGACAGCGGGATCGTAGACGCCCCGTCTGGTAAACAGCTCAACAGATACAAAAACAGCCTGCAGCAGAAAAAAGAGCAGACCCTTTAATTTCTGCTTATTAATACACTGCCCACTGCCCCAGATAAGTGCGGAACAAAGCGGCGGTATCGCGTTCATACTCATATCCCCCGTTTATATGTGGAAGAAACGGAAACATCCCCCGGAAAGGAAGTCTCCGTTTCCCTGCTGCGCTGCTGCGCTACAGCGTTGCTGCGCTGCGGCGCTCAGCGTTTTTTACCGGCCAACTGAAGCGCAGTATCGTAAGTGTCCATCGCCTTGGCCTGGGCCTCGGCGGTGCTAAGCGAATTATCCCAGGTAAAGGTAAAAAGATTTTTCAGGGCGTCCCACATCTGGTTTACCTCGGGAATGATAGGCATGGGATCGGCATAGGGCGATTGTTCCGCTATACCCATAAGGTAGGGGTCTTCGTTGATGCCCCCCACAAGGCTTGTATCCTTAAGGGTAGTGAGTTTGCCGGTCTTCTCAAACTGAATGGTCTGACCTTCGGGGCTGGCAAGGAAGTCCACAAAGGCAAAGGCCGCGTCAAAATTCTTCGCGTAGCTGGAAACCGCAGCAATAATGTTCCCGCTGAAACACCGGGGCTGATTGCCGTTGATGGTGGGCAGCGTGGTAATGCCGAAATTCACGCCGTTTTTCTTTGCGTCCGCAATGGCCCAGGGACCGGAAATAGTAAAGGGCACCTCGCCGTTTTGAAAGGCCGCCACCGTGGCGTTCCAGTCCGCATCCGATACGTTGACATTGTAAATGGCCCGCAGGTTTCTGTAAAAATCAATGCCCCTGGCCGCTTCGGGGCTGTCAAAACCCGGATTATGGTAATCGTCCATGTTGGGGCCAAAGATGCGCATGCCAAAGGCAGTCAGAAAAAAGTAGTTGTGGTACGCGTCATCCACCTGCCAGCGAAGGGCCCACTTGTTCTGTACAGGGTTGTTCCACTTTCGCGCAAACATGATCACCTCTTCAAAAGACTGGGGAACCGGCGTATCCCCCAAAAGATCCTTGTTGTAGAAGAAAGCGATATTTTCGGTGGAAATCGGCACCGCGTAGAGTTTGCCGTTGGAAGTACAAGTCTTGATGGACGCATCCAGCATCGCGGCGGCGTACTTTGCCTGTATTTCCGGCTCAAAAGGCTCGCACAGGCCGTCTGCCACGGCAAGTCCAATATGATCGTGGGGCATCAGGAACACATCGGGACCAATGTTGGCCGGTCCGTCCAGGGAAACCTTGCCCCGGGTATCCACATTCCCCACGTTTTGATACGATGCCTTTACATCGGGGTACAGTTGGGTAAAAGCCGCAATAACCGCGTTGGCCCAATCATCGTTATCCATCCATACCGTCAAATTCCCGGACACACCTTCTGCCGCACTGCTTCCGCCTGTTGGGGCCTTGTTGCAGCCGATCAGAGAAACCATCAAAACGATAACCCACAAAAAAACGAATTTTTTCATCCGCTCCTCCTGAAAACTATTATTTATAATAAACCGCCACACTGTGGGACGGGATATTATCCTTGCTCAAATGACCTGCATTCATAAAACCGGTACACCATACCTCCCTGCCCGGAATTTCTTCCGGCAAAAACTTCCCCACAGGACTGTCTCCGGCATAAATTATAGAAAGACTGTGGCCGCCGGCAGCGATCTCCCAACAGGGAAAACCTTCCCGTCTCGTGTAGGACATCACCCCGTCCTCGATAAGCTTCAGGTGTTTATACCGGAAACTGATAAGGCGCTTAAAAAAAGAAAGGAGTTCCCGGTCCTGTTTTGCTTCATCCCAAATCATGGGCCGGCGGCATGCGGGATCACCGGCCCCGGAGATTCCCACTTCGGTGCCGTAATACAAACAGGGAGAACCGGGCAGCAGAAAAAGCATCGTAAAGGCATTCCGCAGGGCCAGTTTGTCCCCGCCCGCGCTTGTAAGGGACCGCACAGTATCGTGGGAATCCAGAAGGTTAAAGGCAAGATGATTGTGCAGATCGCTGTACCGCGACAGGGCCCGGAAAAGCAGCCCGGTAAACTCCTCCGGCCCAATGGTTTTCCGCAGAAAAAAATCGGCAATGGCAAAACCCAGGGGATAATTCATGGGGGCGTTAAAATACCCCGGATTGATCCAGTTTGAGGCATCGTGCCACATTTCCCCGACGATATAGATATCCGGCTTTGCCGCCCGTACCTCCGCTGCGAAGTCCCGCCAAAAATCAAAGGAAACTTCATCGGAAACATCGAGCCGCCAGCCGTCAATTCCACATTCCCGAATCCAGTACACCGCCACATCCAAAAGGTAGCGCCGGGCCCGGGGATTCCCCGTGTTCCATTTGGGCATTCGGGAGTCCATAGCAAAGCTGTCAAAGGCCATCTTCTCCGGGTTCCGGTAGCGATCCTTTACCGGAAAATGATGTATATGAAAATAATCCCGGTATATTGATTTTCCCTGGTTTTTAAGGACATCCTGCCAGAATGGATGCCTTTCCCCGGCATGGTTAAACACGGCGTCCAGCATCACCCGGATCCCCAGGGCGTGGGCATCCTCCACCAGCCCCTTCAGATCCCCCAGAGTCCCAAAATGCTCATCAACAGTAAAATAATCTTCCGTGTCGTACTTGTGGTTCGAGGGGGCCTTAAAAACAGGATTCAGAAAAATCCCCGTAACGCCCAGGTTTTTAAGGTAGCCCAGCTTTTGCCGTATCCCCCGCAGATCCCCGCCAAAAAAATTCGCCGCTTCGGGCTCGTCCCGTTCCCAGTCCGCGGTCCCGGCAGGTGAAAGCGAAGGATCACCGTTACAAAACCGTTCCGGAAAGATCTGGTACCAGACCGTGCCGGATACCCAGGAAGGCGCGTCCGGTGCATCAACATCGTGAATAAAGGGAAAGAAAAAATGATTAAAAGTTTTCAGCGCCGCTTCCGGGCTGTAGGGTTCAAGACCGTTTTCGGAAAAATAGTATTCCTCCGTTCCCCTCCTGATCCGAAAACCGTATTTTAAGCGCCGCCTGTACGGAAGCGCCAGGGCAGCACGCCAAACCACCGGCCCGTCTCCGCCGGAAAGCTGTTTTTCCAGGGCTATTTCTTCGTAGTGCCAGCGGTAGTTCTTCCCGGTCTTTACATGCAGAAAAGGATCCCCATAGACAAGGCCCACCGAATCAACATGGCAGGATGATTGAAGGCGCAGTATCACTGTTCCGCTGTATTTGTCGTAGTAACAGTAG
Source organism: Treponema sp. (assembly GCA_031263435.1). The sequence continues at coordinate 7,920 of JAISFT010000284.1, forward strand.
GGCAGGGATGCCCGGTGGCAGATCTGCAAAAAATCAGCTTCCATGGTCCACTTCCTTTTTATTACGGGACACCTTACATACTCTAAATTTGGATCAAAAATTGACCCAGGTGAAAATTTCGATTTTTCGAACTTTTTTACAAAAAATGGACGGCTGTAAAGGTCTGATAGGAATTTCTTAATC